>JANOFA010000306.1:0-1389 GCA_031413355.1 Gemmatimonadota bacterium
GCCTCCGCCGAGTTCGAGTGAGAGATCGGATTGATCAGGTGGAACAGTTCCCAGGCCCGGCCCTGGTCGCCCATCGCGGCGAAGGCCATGCTCGCCCAGATGGCCCGTTGAGCCGGTGATGGCGCCGGCGAGCGGGCTGGCCAGGAAGGCCGCGGTGTGGCCCACTTCCTCGGCCTCGAGATCCCGTGGCAGCGGCGAGTTGATCCGGTGGTAGCGGAGCATCGTCTCGATGAAGCCGATGGCAGTCGCGGCGCGCGAGGCGTAGGGGCCGGCGGAAATCGTATTGACCCGGATCCCGTGGCGGCGACCCGCTTCATAGGCCAGGGTGCGGGTGTCCGCCTCCAGCGCCGCCTTGGCGCTCGACATCCCGCCGCCGTACCCGGGCACGACCCGCTCCCCCGCCATGAACGTCAGGGAGAGAACGCTGGCGCCGGGCCGCATCATCGGGCCGAAGGAGCGGACCATGGAAACCAGGGAGTAGGCACTGGCGCTCACCGCGGCGAGATAGCCGGCGCGACTGGTGTCGATCAGCGGCTTCTTGACCTCGGGGCCGTTGGCCAGGCTATGAACCAGGATGTCGAGCGGCTGGGGGCCGAAGTCGGCGGCGAGGGCGGCGGCAACGCCGGCGATACTGAAGTCACCCCGTTCCTTGTAGCGCTTGCTCTCCCGGATCTCGGCCGGGGCGTCGTCCAGCACGTCGAACATGGCGTCGAGTGGGTAGATCTTCTCGAAGGCCATTTTCTTTCCGTCGGGCAGCATCAGCGAAGCGTCCATCTTCCCCCGCTCCAGCAGGCCGAGGAAGATGTTCATTGCCGGTGGCCAGGTGCCGACGCAGACGCTGGCGCCGGCTTGGGCCAGGGACTTGGCGATGGCGAATCCGAAGCCACCATCATCGGCGACACCAGCGACGAACGCGCGCTTGCCGGAGAGATCGATTGCGAGCATGAGCGAGGGGTTTGAGGTTGGGCCTAAAGGTAAGGCGGGAGGGCGGGTGGGCTAGGGGTAGGGCGGGCCACCGTGCCCGCCGTCGCGTGGGGGTAGGGCGGGCCTCCCCGTGCCCGCCGTCGCGTGAGGCAGAGTAGGGGTGACCCGGTGGGTCGCCCCTACTCCGCCCTGAGCACCTCGATCGGCGGCCGGCGGAAGACATCCAGACTGGTCCAGATCCCCGTCAGCACCGTCAGCAGTACGAGCCCGAGGGCCAGGACCAGGAAGGCGAGCCACGGTACGGTGAAGGGTATCTCGAAGACCCATCTGGTCAGGGCGGCGCCGCCGATGCTCGCGAGGACTGTCGCGACCGCCGTCGCCAGCACCCCGAGAGCGGCGTACTCGGTGACCATCACCCGGACGACCTGGCGCCGGGTGGCGCCGAGGGTCTTGAGCAGTGCCGCC
>JANOFA010000307.1:0-7021 GCA_031413355.1 Gemmatimonadota bacterium
CCCGCCTTATCATTTATTGCGGTGTGGGGCTGGCAAGGATTGCTTCATTTATATGACCCAAAACTGGCGCGCCCCTTTTATGCCTCATTAGTGGTCGCGGCGGCCTTAATCTTATGGCCTTATAGCCCCTATTACTTAACCTATTACAATCCGTTAGTCGGCGGAGCATGGAGTGCGCCGCATTGGGTTAACGCACATCGGCCCCCCCGCCGAATCCGAAGGTGATGCGACGATGACCGCGCGGCAGCGCCACCCAGGCGGGGTCGTCGAGGTTCACCACCTGGACCCCCCCGGCCTCGAGCAGGCCGTCGAGCGCAAGCTTTGCCGCCAGGTAGCGCTCCATCGTGCCGTGATAGTCGAGATGATCGCGGGTGAGATTGGTGAAAACGCCGACCGAAAAGCGCAGTCCGTCCAGCCGCCCCTGATCGAGCGAGTGAGATGACGTTTCCATGGCGACGTGCGTCACTCCGTGCATCACCAGGGCTGCGAGGGTGGCCTGCAGATCGATCGGTCCGGGCGTCGTGAGCGAGCCAGCGGTGGAGGGTACCGGGTTCCCCGCGCCATCGAAGGCGCCGAGCGTCCCGATGCTTCCGGCGCTCCCTTGCGCATTCAGCAGGTGGCGGACCAGCGCGGTCGACGTGGTCTTGCCGTTCGTCCCGGTGATGCCGACGAGTGTCAGCTGACGACCTGGATCGTTGTGCCACCAGCGCCCCAGCACAATCGCGGCACGGCGGCCCTCCGTGACGACCACCTCCGGCACCTCCGAGCCGGTCGCCTGCTCCACCACCACGGCGACGGCGCCACGCTGGATCGCATCGGCGATGAACCGGTGTCCATCCGACTGGGAGCCCCGCACCGCCACGTAGAGATCGCCGGGGGCAACGGCACGACTGTCTGCGGTGACACCACCAACCGAGACCGCTGCCGCAGGAGCGGCAAGCAGCAGCCCCTCCCGCGTGAGCGCGGCGAGCAGTTCGGCCAGCGGACGCTGGCTCATTCGGCCCAGACCGTCACCACGGTCCCGTAGCGTTCCAAGGCACCTGCGGCGGGTGTGGTCCGGAGCACCGTCCCCGCTCCCCGTACCGCCACCCTGAACCCGCGCCGATGCAGCGCATTCGCCGCGCGACGCAGCGTCGTCCCCGCAACGTTGGGCACCAGGCTCTGGCCCTTGCTTTCGCCATCGTCGGTGGGCAGCGGCAGGCGCACGACCTGATCGTGCGACGCCACGTCCACCGCCGCAGTGTCGGACCGCACGGTCGCGGCGGCAGCAGCGGGCCGGCGTCCGCTCAACCGGCTGCGGTCGATGGCACTGGTGCGCGCCGCGAGCGCTTCCTCCAGCATGTTCTTGGTAATCGGCGCCGCGGTCTGACCGCCGTATACCCTGGCGCCGCCGGGATTGTCGACTTTCACGATCATCACGAGCTGCGGATCCTTTGCGGGGAAGATCGCCGCGAACGAGGCAGTGTACGTCCCCGCCTTGTAGACACCACCCTCGTTGCGGACCGCCGTTCCGGTCTTGCCGATCAGACTGTAGTTGCGCAGTTGCGCACCCTCCGCCGTTCCGCCCTCCGCGACGACGCTGTCGAGATACTCCCGCAAGGTCGCGGCGACGGCGGAGGACACAGCCCGTCGCACTGGCTCCGGCTGGTGCCGATAGAGCACCGCGCCCGACGGGTCGCGCACTTCACGCACCAGGCTCGGTGTCAGCAGAATGCCGTCATTCGCGATCGACGCATATGCCGCCGCCAGCTGGATCGGCGTCACCAGAAACTCGTACCCCATCGCGATGCTGGCCTTGCTGTTCCCGTCCCACCGCTCCGGCGACCGCAGCCCACCGCGCGACTCCGAGGGATACTCGACCCCGGTGGGGCTGCCGAAGCCAAAGTCCCGCAGCGCCTCGAACTGCTCGGGTGCCGACAGGCGCTGGGAGAACTTCGCCATCGCGATGTTGCTGGAAACCTGAATGGCCTGCGCCAGCGTCAGGTCACCGGTCGTCTTGTGCACGTCATGGATGATCCGGCTGGCGCCGCGCGAGGAGACCTGCATTTCCCACACGCCGTTCTCGGCGAAGACCGCGTCGGCTGGGTTCACCCGGCTCCGGGCGAGCAGGGCGCCGGCGGTGAAGAGCTTGGCCGTGGAGCCGGGCTCGAAGGGATCGGTGAAAAATGAGGCCTTGTTGGAGACCACTCGGCCATCGACTGTCTGGCGTGAGGCGAGCGCTAGGAGCTCCCCGGTCGAGGGATCGAGGACGACGACGTCGCCGCCGCTCGCCTCGTACTCCGTTATCGCGTCGTCCATCGCGCGTTCCGCGATCTCCTGCAGTTCGGTATCGATGGTCAGGAAGACATCGTGCCCGGCGACCGGCTCCCGCTCGGTCCGCGCCGGCGATTGATAGCTCCGACCCGCCCGATCCTTGAGCACGACCGCGAGTCCGGGAACGCCCGTCAGCGCCGAATCCAGCGCCGACTCCACTCCGCTCACACCACGAGCGCTGTCTGCACGGAGGGCACCGACCACCCCGCGGGCCAGAGAACCGGCGGGGTAATGTCTGGCATAGTGCCCATCGAGGTGGACCCCATGCATGCCGCGGAGTGTGCGGACGTCCGCTCCACTGAACGGTCCGCGGTAGCCGATCCACTTCCGGGTGCGCACCTCCGCGGCGACCCGCGACAGCGGCATCCCGAGCGCGGCGGCAATCGCCTTGACATCCTGGGCCCGGTCACGCAACTCGTTCGGGGCGATGCCCACTTCGAAGTATTCCTGGGTGAGCGCAAGCGCGACACCGTTGCGATCGTAGATCCCGCCACGGCGTGCCGCCAGGACCACGGTGGCTTTCCGGACACTGTCCGCTTCCGCCCGCCAGGTGGCCCCATCGATCAGCTGCAACTGCGCCGCGCGGCCCACCACGAGCACCGCGCCCAGCGCGAGCACCAGCTCGATCAGCGTGAGCCGGAGGGTGAGCTTGGCCATGAATCAGCGCCCGGCCGGCATGCGGAAGTTGACGAATTCGCTATCCTGCGGGAAATGCAGACCAAGCTGAGCAGCGCGAGCGCCCAGCTCCCGACGGCTCGATGCCAGACGGACGTCGCGCTCGAGCGCGGCCTTTTCGGCCTCGAGCGCGCCACGCTGCTCCTGGAGCTGACTCAGCCGTCGTGAGGTGGCAATGGCCGACGCCTGGCGGCTCTGAATGACGACGGCCACGGCCAGAAAGACCAGCAGCCAGACCATCACCCAGAACCGGCCCCTAGGATTCTTGCTTCCGGAAGATGCGGAGGGTGGCACTCCTGGCCCTCGAGTTTCCCGCGGTCTCGGCCGCGGCGGGACGAATCGGTTTTCGTGGCTCCAGCCGGCCGAGTGGCTGGCCACGACAGGTGCAGATCGGCAGGGCGGGCGGACAGACGCAGCGGCGGGCCCACTCCTGAAAGGCGTGCTTCACCACCCGATCTTCGCCGGAATGATAACTGATCACCGCCAGACACCCACCCGGTCTGAGCGACTCGAGAAAGGCCGGCAGGGCCACCCGCAGGCCGTCAAGTTCCCCATTGACCGCGATCCGGATGGCCTGGAAGAGCCGGGCGAAATCCGCCGGCCCGCTGCGTGGCCCCAGCACCGCACGGATCGCGTTCACGAAGTCGTCGCTCGTGGTGAACGGAAGGGTGGCGCGACGCCGGACGACTTCGCGGGCGAGCTTCGCCGAATGCCGCTCGTCGCCCAGCTCCGCGAACAGGGTGCGCAGCTCGTCCACCGAGGCCTCGTTGAGCAGGTCCGCCCCGGTAGGGCCGGTCTGGCTCATCCGCATGTCAAGCGGGGCGCCCGGCCGGAAGCTGAAGCCGCGGTCCGCCTGATCGAGTTGATGCGAGGAGACGCCGAGATCGAGCAGAATGGCGTCCGGCTGGAACGCCGCCACCGCAGAAAGCGCTTCCGCCGAGGCATAGGTCGCCTGGAGGTAGGTGATCCGCTCCCCGCCCAGTCGGGCCCGCGCAGCCGCCAGGGCATCGGGATCCCGGTCAATCCCGAGGATCTCCGCCCCCTGCGCCCGCAGGAGTTCGGCATGCCCACCGCCGCCGATCGTGGCGTCCACCACCCGATGCGCGCCACGCGCCGCGACGGCGATTTCCGTCGCCAGCACGGGAATGTGATAACCGGGAGCGGTCATGCGCGTGGCCGGCGCGGGGGGGGAAACAGCACACCCCGCCCGCGGAGGCGGACAGGGTGTCGGGTCGTGGACCCACGGGGCTGACGGGGCTCGAACCCGCGACCTCCGCAGTGACAGTGCGGCACTCTAACCAAGCTGAGCTACAGCCCCAGAAATGAGCCGCGCAATATAGGCAGGGCTGGTGGGTGGCGGTAGTGGGAGGAGGCGTTCGGCATTCAGCAGATCGCCTGCAGCAAACAGCCGCCGGGCTTGGTTCCGGCGGCTGAATGCCGAACGCTGAATGCTCCCAGTTATTTGCAGTACACCTTGATCATCGATGCGACACGAGGCTTCTCGCTCGCGATGTAGCCTTTGAGCTGCTCGTATGTTTTCAGCTGCCCGGCGCCGCTCCCCTGGATATATGGCAGCGCCGCAGCCAGCGCCGTCTCCGTCTCCGTGGCCAGGGTCTCGACCTGCCGGGCCGCGTCGCACGACTTCTGCGCTTCGGCTTCCTTGTCGGCTGGAATGATCAGGTTGACCAGCGCCAGACCCAGGAAATAGCTCGCGATGGGAGCGTAGCGCCCCTGCGGGTTGGCCAGCGCGATCACCCTGCGAAACCCGTCGGCCGCACCGTTCCAATCCTGCGGCGGCTGGATCAGAGGCAGCGTCCCGTTCAGGAGCAGGCCCGCGGCACCTTCCTTCGATTGCGCGTCGCCATACGTCGCGGCGAAATCGATGAATGGGGCGGCCAGCGCGTTCTGCTTGGCGTCCTGGAACACTTTGGCCTGCTGCAGCGCAAAGCCCACCGCGGCGGTGCTATCGTACTTAACCAGCAAGTTCAGCGAGCCGGCGAGGCTGTCGGGCAGTCCAACCTGCGCGTACGCACCGGCGGCCTGCCTGATGAGGGTGACGTTATCAGGAAACTTTTTCAGCGCGAGCGAGGACCAGTGGACCAGCCGGGCAGAGTCCGGCTTCTGGCTGGCAAAAACGAGATACTTTACGTAGAACGTGCTATCCGCCCGGGTGGAATCCAGGACGATGATCTGCTCCAGATCATCCAGGGCGCCGCTGTAGTTCTCGCGGAAGGCGCGCGCGTTGGCCCGGAGTTCGAACAGGTCGATGTTACCCGGATCGAGGGCCAGTCCTTCGTCGGCCACCTGCTCGGCCAGCTCCGGCTTGCCATAGGAGAGGAACTTCTTGAAGACGAGGTCGCGCAACGGACCGTTGGTCGGCGCGATGCGCAGCATCTGCTGCAGCGCCTCGATGGTCTTGACGGTGTCGCCGGCGATTTCGTAGCCCGCCGCGAGTTCGGTCCATGCCGCGAGGCTCAATGGATCTCCCGCCACCGCATCCTGGAAAAAGCGCGTCGCCTCGGCGCTGTCGGCCGGCCTGCCGCGTCCCTGCGCAAGCTTGCCGAGGCAGAAATTGGCGAGCCCATGCTTGGGGACGGCCGTGAGCGCCTTGCGCCCGGCCGTGGTTGCCTTGTCCGGCGCCGTCTTGCTCTGGTCGACGCAGGCCTTGGCATCGGGAAAGGCCTTCAGTGCAGCGGCGAAGCCCTCCCCTACCCGAACACCGACATCGGCGAGGCCCTGACCGGCCGCCTGTGTCACGGTGACGACGTTCGCGGCGTCATCATTGATCCCGCCGAAACGGGCAGTGACGACATAGCGACCGCTCTGATCCTTGGTGAGCGTCGAGACGACCATTGCCTTCGAGTTGAGCGCCTGGGCCAGAACGCGAGTGGTCATCGCGCTGAGGATGGCATCCTTGGGATAGCCGTACTGCAGGAGCGCGTCATTCATCTCCTGCCGGGTGAGGACGCGGAATGCTGCACCGACAAGCTTGTCCACCTTGCCACGGAGACCATCCGCGACGGCGACGGCGGGCGCGCTATCCGCCGCGCTGAAGGAGTGGGGATTGCCCACCAGGATACGGGAGGTGTTGCCGGCGCCAGTTTGACCGGCGGTGGGACGCCGGATGGGAATCTGCCCCGCCAGCGAACCAACGGAGCCGGCAAGGCCGGCGGCGCACAGGGCGACCAGAGACAGACGAGCCACACGCATCAAGGGATCTCCAGTGGAGAGGGGTACCGGGTACCCAATGCAACCGGCGTACCGGAATCAGCTGGCAATGGGCGAAGAGGGATTCGAACCCCCGACATCCTGCGTGTAAGGCAGGCGCTCTAACCAGCTGAGCTATTCGCCCGGACCCGGACCGAGCCCGCCGCGGTCAGCGGGCGGACGCCCGTGTCAGAGTGCGATGCCGAGCGGGAACAGGACGCAGTAGCCCAACACCAGCAGGGCCGCCGCCCCGGTGGTTCCACCGGCGTGCAACCAGAGGTAACCCGCGACCAGACTCACAATCGCGGCGGTCAGCAACAGAACGTTTCGGCGTCCGAACCGCAGGGCAGGCCCGGACGCAGCAGGGTCAGAAAGAGGCATGGCTATTGAGCTTAGCGCTATGGCCGCTCGGGGTCAACCGTTTCCTTCACCGTGGGGGACTGATTCTCATCCAGGGGCTGCTCCACGTCGGCGGCGACGACCCAACCAGTGTTTAACGCTGCCCTGCGGGAGGACTCCCGGCCCTGCCGCATCCACGCCAGCCCGATGACTGCCAGGGCCATCACCCCCCACAATCCCCCCGCGACGAACCAGGTGATCAGGCTGGAACGCTGGCGCAGACTGCGCTGCCAGATTTCCTCGAATCGATCGATGGTCAGCCCTGTGGAGGCCAACAGGGCCTCCTCAAAGCCGTGCCCCTCCGCGAGGTGGGCGACCAGCCGGTCCACTGTCCCATCCGGTGGACGGCGGGACAACTCCGCCACTGCGGAGGCGGCCAGAGTGTACGCCAGGTCGGCCGATGATGCGCTGCCACGCAGCATGGCAT
>JANOFA010000308.1:0-21904 GCA_031413355.1 Gemmatimonadota bacterium
GGTCGGCGTCCGCCGAGATGACGTGCTGGCGCTGCTCGACTCGCTGCAATCGCCCGACGGGGGCGCCTTCGAGGTGATCGCCGCCGACGCCTCGGCCTGCGCGCGAGTCCGGGCCGCGGGGCTCGCGCCGCGCGTCGAAAAGACTTGGGCCTTGATCGACCTGGGCTGGTCGGCCGCCCGACTGAGCGTCGTGCACGCCGGACTGATCATCTACGACCGTCCCCTCCCGGACTCGGGCATCGCGCACCTGGAGCTGAGGCTCGAGCAGGAGTGCGCCCTCAAATCGGGGGAGATCCGCCACGTGCTGGGCCAGACGCGGACGGCCCCGGCCCGACGGGTGTCCGGCGCGTGGCTCGGGGCCATCGCCGCCTATGCCGGCACCGTCGCCGGCGAGGCCAAGGACTCGCTCCGCTACCTCTCGCTGCACCGGGCGATCGGGATCCCGCGCTCGATCGTGCTCACCGGCGGCGGGGCCGAGTCCGCGCCCGTCGTCGAGCAACTCACCCAGGCCCTCGACGGGGCCAGCGCACCACTGTCCCTTCTTGAGCATCTACCACCCAGCACGCGCAACCCGAACAACTCACCCATGTCGGCCCTCTCAACAGCACTGGGCCTGGCGCTCTGGGCCGCCTGACCGACGGAGCGCTTCCACCGCACCACGGGAATGCCTTCGGTCGGCGAGAGCAGGATGAGCTTCTCGAGATCGCCGGTGCCAAGTCCCTGGTTGGGACTGCCGCCCTCGGAGATGACTTCGTCAAACCGGAACTCGACGTCGTGCTTCCAGTCGGGGTAGACCCCGACCGATTCCGGCACCGTGCCAAGCAGGACCGGCGGGACTGCGTCATCCGGCCCACCCGGCGGTGATCCGATGCGGGCACAGGCCGCGAGCAGCAGCAGGGAGAGGGCGACCCCGGCCCGGAGCCTCAGCATCCCAGCTGCCCGCGCTTCTCGGTGAGCGCCGCCGCCTGTTGCTCGAACTGCAGCAGCTTGGCCCGTTCGCCCTCCACCACCGCGGCCGGTGCCCGGCTCACGAACTGCTCGTTGCCCAGTTTCTTCTGTTGGGCCTCGATGAGCCCGGTGATGCGGTCGAGTTCCGCCCCCAGCCGCTGGCACTCCTTCTCCACGTCGACCAGGTCGCCGAGCGCGATATACAACGTGGTGCCGTCGACGAGCACGGCATTCGCGCCTGCCTCCGCAAGCGGTGCACCGTAGCTGAGGCTGCCGATCTTCGCGAGTCGCATGATCGTCTGCTCCTCCGTGCGGAACGCGGCATGGGCCCGGGAGGCGCGAACGTTTACCGGCTTGCCCGGTTCGACTCCGTACTCCGCCCGGATCTGCCGCACCGCGCCCACCAGTTCCTGCACCAGGGTGAAATCGCGTTCGGCGGCGTCGTCCATCGCGAGGCGCGCCGGGTGGGGCCATTTGCTCCGCATGATGCTGGCGTTCGGCGCCCGCCCTGGGAGTCGCTGCCACAGCGTCTCGGTGATGAACGGCATGATCGGGTGAAGCACCTGAAGTGCCACCTCGAAGGTGCGGGCCACCACCGCGCGGGCGACGTCACCGCCGGGCTGGGTGCCGTACAGCCGTGGCTTGGCCTGCTCCAGATACCAGTCGGCCAGGTCGCTCCAGACGAAGTGATAGACCGCGGAGGCGGCTTCGTTCAGCCGGAACTTCTCGTAGTTGGCCGTGGCCTCGCGGACCATGCGGTCGCACCGGGCGATGATCCAGCGATCGGCCAGCGTGAGTTCGTCGCGGCGGATCACGTTCGGATACGGGCCGGCCAGTGGACGCAGCGATCCGTCGTAGGGGCGACCCACCGGGTCGCCCGTTCCCGTCGCATGGGTGTGGGCGCGATCCAGCAGGTCGCCCGTTCCCGTCGCATCCGAAACGTAGGGGCGAACCGCCGGTTCGCCCTTACCCGGGTTATCCCCAAGATTCGTCAGGATGAACCGGCCCGCATTCCACAGCTTGTTGGCGAAATTGCGCCCCGGCGCGAATGAGGTTTCGAGATCCTTGGGATCGAGGATCACGTCGGTGCCCACCGCCATGCTGGCAATCACGGTGTAGCGCAGCGCATCGGCACCGTATTTCTCGATCACCTCGAGCGGATCGATGCCGTTGCCGAGGGACTTCGACATCTTGCGATGCTGGGTGTCCCGGACCGTCCCATGCAGATAGACCGTGTCGAATGGGACCCTGCCCATGAACTCGATCCCCGCCATCACCATCCGCGCCACCCAGAAAAACAGGATTTCCGGCGCGGTGACCAGCACGGACCCGGGGTAGAAGCGCGCGAGATCGTCGGTCTGTTCCGGCCAGCCGAGCGAGGAGAACGGCACCAGCCACGAAGAGAACCAGGTGTCGAGGACGTCTTCGTCCTGCCGGGGGACGGCGCCGCAGCCGCAGCGGGCGACATCATCGCGGCTCACCGTCGTACCGCCGCAGCCGTCGCAGTACCACACCGGAATACGGTGACCCCACCAGAGCTGGCGCGAGATGCACCAGTCGCGGATGTTGCCCATCCAGCTGGCGTACTCCTCGCCGCGCCGCTCGGGAATGAATCGCAGCTGCCCCGTGCGGTAGGCCTCAAGTGCCGGCGCGGCGAGCGGCTGCATCCTCACGAACCACTGGTCTGACAGCCGCGGCTCGATGACCGTGTCGCAGCGGTAGCAGTGCCCGACGGCATGGCGATGACTGTCTACACCTTCGAGCAACCCCAGCGCCTCGAACTCCTGCACCACACGCCTGCGGGCCTCGAACCGGTCGAGCCCGCGGAAGCGTTCCGGCACCGTCTCGTTGAGATGGGCATCGGGAGTCATGATGTCCAGCGGCGTCAGTCCGTGGCGCTGCCCGATCTCGAAATCCAGCGGGTCATGCGCCGGCGTCACCTTGACCGCGCCGGTGCCGAACTCCGGATCGATCGCTTCATCGGCGAGAATGGGGACCTCTCGGCCCACCAGCGGGAGCAGGACGGACTGGCCCAGCAGCGCGTGGAACCGTTTGTCCCCGGGATGAACCACCACCGCCATGTCGCCCAGCATCGTTTCGGGGCGGGTCGTGGCGACGGAGATGAAGCCCTGCCCGCCTGCCAGCGGATAGCGCAGCCGCCAGATCTTGCCGTCGACCTCGGACTTCTCGGCCTCTTCGTTGGAGAGCGCTGTCAGGCAGCGGGGGCACCAGTTGATGATGTACTTCCCGCGGTAGATCAGTCCCTTCTCGTACAGCCGGACGAAAACTTCCCGGACCGCGCGCGAGAGGTCGGCGTCGAGGGTGAAGTAGGTCCGCGACCAGTCGGCGCTCGATCCGAGGGCCTTGAGCTGCTCTAGGATCGCGCCGCCAGTCTCGTCGACATAGCTCCAGACCCGGCGAACGAATTCCTCCCGGCCCAGGTCGAAGCGGGTCCTGCCCTGCTTTGCGACCAGCTTCTCGACCACGTTCTGGGTCGCGATGCCGGCGTGATCGGTGCCGGGGAGCCAGAGGGTCGGCCGTCCACGCATCCGCTCGAACCGGGCGAGTACATCCTGCACGGTGTTGTTGAGACCGTGACCCATGTGGAGCACCGCCGTGACGTTCGGCGGCGGCATCATGATCACGTACGGCAGCGGTTGAGCAATTGCTCCGTCGCGACGGGTGTCGGCTGGTTCTGGCGCGAAGCAGCCGTGCTCGACCCAGAACCGGTAGAGTTCGGCTTCGATCGCCGCAGGATTGTACTGCGGGGGGAGGGCCAGGTCAGTCATGCCGGCTGGTCGTTGCTGTCGAGGGCCGGTATGTCGGCATCGTCCTCACCATGGACCAGCAGGCAGTTGAGCAGCGAATCGATGCCGGGTGCCGTGGCGGCCAGCCGCGCGGCCCGGGCCCGGAGCCGGCGGCTCGGCACCCACCCATGGAGTTCCACGGCGCCGGGGCCGGCCGTCACCACCGCAAACTCCAGCTCCGCCAGCTCGGGATCCTGTGCCAGTGCCGCGGCCACCGCCCGCAGTGCCGAGGAGCCGCTCGGCGCAGGTGCTCTGTCGGTGGCGCCGCCAGCCAGCGAGCGAAATTTCGCCGTGGCGCGCTTGCGGTCCATGGGGCCCAGCCATTCGCCCGTGGCAAAGCCCGCGGCAAGGCCGACGGCGGCACCGACCAATGTCCAGGCGAGTAGTTCGGAATTGGAGAAGCGGCGGGGCATGAGGCGTCGCGGGTTGCAGCTTACGTGGCTCGACGGCGAGCGGTTAACTTAACACCATGAGTGACGAAAATGCCCCCGCCTCGAGCAGTGAGACCGGCCGCTGGCTGGTCCTGCTCATCCTGCTGATCGCTTCCGTCACCGCCTATTTCCTGGTGGCGGATCAGGTGCCGACCGTGGTGCAGTCGCCCACGCCCTCCGCCGAGCCATGAGCCTGATCCGCCTGACCCTGCCGGATGGCAGCGTCCGGGAGGTCGCCCCGGGCACGACGTCCCGCGCCGTGGCGCAGAGCATCGGTGCCGGCCTGGCCCGTGCGGCACTCGCGGCCCGCGTCGATGGCCAGATCCGCGACCTCGACCGGCCGCTGACCGGCGACGCCCGTTTCGCCATCGTGACCGACAAGGATCCGGATGCGCTCGACCTGCTCCGGCATTCCGCGGCGCACATCCTGGCCACGGCGGTGCGGGAGCTCTATCCCACCGCCGCGATCGGCTTCGGCCCCAGCATCGAGGACGGCTTTTACTACGACTTCGGCGTCGAGCGACCGTTTACGCCGGAGGATCTCGAGCAGATTGAAAAGCGGATGGCGGATGTTGCCACGCGGGACTTCCCCTTCGTCCGGGAGGAGGTGGACCGCGCCGAGGCCAACCGCCGCTTCAGCGATGACCCGCTCAAGCTCGAGCGCATCAGCGAGCTGGGCGACGACGAGACCATCACGGTCTATACCGATGGCCCGTTCCAGGACCTCTGTCGCGGCCCCCACATCCCCTCGACCAGCCGGCTCAAGTTCTTCAAGCTGCTCACCGGGGCCGGGGCCTACTGGCGGGGCGACAGCCGGCGACAGATGCTCCAGCGCATCTACGGGACGGCGTGGTTCAGGAAGGAAGACCTCGAGGCGTACACCCACCGGCTGGAGGAGGCGCGCAAGCGCGACCATCGCAAGCTGGGCAAGGAGCTCGATCTCTTTCTCTTCCATCCGGTGGCGCCGGGCGCGGCGTTCTGGACCGACCGCGGCACCACGATCTACAACACGCTGAACGAGCTGATGCGGGAGCTGCAGCGCGACGGTTATCACGAGATCAAGACGCCGCTGCTCTATCACAAGACGCTGTGGGAGACGTCCGGGCACTGGGGCAAGTACCGGGAGAACATGTTTCTGGTGCACAACAACGAGACCGGCGAGCAGGACATGTCGCTCAAGCCGATGAACTGCCCCTCGCACCATCTCTACTTCGGCTCGCGCGGGCACTCCTATCGCGACCTGCCGATGCGGTTCAGCACCTACGACGTGCTGCATCGCAACGAGGTGAGTGGCGCCCTCTCCGGCCTGACCCGGGTGCGCCAGTTCCAGCAGGATGACTGCCACATCTACCTCACCGAGGGTCAGATCCCCGAGGAGGTCAGCCGGCTGACGCGTTTCATCCTCGACTATTACGCCATCTTCGGCCTCACGGCGACGCTCAAGTTCGCGACCCGGCCGGAGCAGCGGATCGGCGATGACCCGATGTGGGACCGCGCCGAGGGGGCGCTGCGGGCGGCGCTGGAAGGGACTGGGCTGGCCTACGAGCTCAAGCCGGGCGACGGGGCGTTCTACGGCCCGAAGATCGATTTCGACGTGGCCGATTCCATCGGCCGCACCTGGCAGCTCGGCACCATTCAGCTCGACTACGCGGCGCCGGAGCGGTTCGACCTGACCTATACCGGCGAGGACAACACCGCGCACCGGCCGGTCGTCATCCATCGGGCGGTGAACGGCTCCTTCGAACGCTTTATCGCGATTCTCATCGAGCATTTCGCCGGCGCCGTCCCGCTCTGGCTCGCGCCGGAGCAGGTGCGCGTCCTGCCCATTGCCGAGGGGCAGGAAACTGTCGCAGAGAACTTGTACCGCCAGCTGCGCGACGCCGGGATTCGCGCCCACCTCGGCGCCGGCAGCCAGACCCTCAACTACCGGATCCGCGAGGGCGAGGTGCAGAAGGTGCCCTATATGGCGGTGGTCGGGCAGCGGGAGGCAGAGGCGGGGACCGTCGCGGTCAGGATTCGCGGCGCCGGCAACAAGCAGGAGATCGTTCCCGTCGCCCAGTTCCTTGCCCGCCTGACGGGAGAAATCGCGAGCCGCGCCCTCACGCTCGGGCACCCATGACCATGGTGTGGTGGGTCCTGATCGCCATCGGGGTCAGCGTCCTCTTTCTGGTGGTCCAGGGCATCTACCTCGGCACCGTGCTCAAGTGGGAGGACGAGCAGTCCGTCGGGCTGGGCTACTATGGGCGCACGCCGGCCGGCCGCGAGGAATTCAAGCGGACGCTGCGGCGCCATGCGCGGCTGCTTTCCCCGATCCTGCGGCTGAACGCCGCAGGGGCCAAGCTCGACTTCCGCAAGCTCGCGTTCCTCTATAAGGGCGTCGCCGGCCCGCACGGCAGCTGCAGTGACGCGAGCTTCGCGACCGGCGAGGCCTACCAGGCCACCCCAGCCGACATCTTCGTCGTGACGCAGATGAAGTGCGGCACCACCTGGATGCAGCATGTGGTCTACGAGGTACTGCAGCGGGGAGCGGGCAACCTGGTCGAGTCCGGCACCGCGATGTACGCCCTGTCGCCGTGGCTCGAGGGCCGCAAGAGCGTTTCGCTTGAGGCGGCCCCGCTCATCGGGAGCGAACGACCCTCCCGCATCATCAAGACTCATTTTCCGGCGCAGCTCTGTCCCGCCCTGCCAGCCGCCCGCTACATCTATGTGGCGCGGCATCCCGTGTCCTGTTTCGCGAGCTGCATCGACTTCGTCGTCACCAACGTCGGCGGCATGGCGCCGGCTGTGGAGGCGTTCGAGCAGTGGTACTGTTCGCCGGAACTGATGTGGTGGGGGACCTGGCCGGATCACGTGAAGGGCTGGTGGAGCCGTACCGGCCGGGACGGCAACGTGCTCTTCCTCTACTTCGAGGACATGAAGCGCGACCTCGGGGCCACGGTGCAGCAGGTTGCCACCTTCCTGGGTGTGGCCCCGCTCACCGCCGCCGAACTTGCGCGGGTGGTGGAGAAATGCAGCTTCAGGTACATGCAGGAGCATCAGGACAACTTCGAGATGCACCCGCCGCACATCCTGCAGACCAATGCGGAGTTGTTCGTCAGCGGCACCGCGGACCGGCACAAGGATGTGCCGCAGGATATCCAGCAGCGGATCGCGCGCTGGAGCGCCGAACAGATGGCGGGGAGCAGCTTCCCGCTGGCGCGGGTGTATCCCGATGTGGCCGCGGGGGCGTAGCACCACCCCTGACAGGCGCGGGTCGTTTGGAAAGGTCCGCACAAGTGCGGGAGTCAGGTCGGGGCTCGTCCGCGGGGTCCTTCCGGGCGCTCGGCTTTGCGTAGCGACGGTGGCGACGCAGGGCCACCTACGCACGCGCCCTTCAGGACACCCGCGACTTCGCCCCTCCAGGTTGGCCTGGGCAGAGCTGCCCTAGCGAACCGGCTGCACCAACGTGATCATGATGATCGCGAAGAGTACGCCGCAGGCGGCAAAGACCGAGGTCCAGTCGGTGCGGCCGGGACGTTTGGACGAATGTGGGTTGCTGAGCATGAAATACTCCTGTCGTGAGTGCGCTACGTGACGGCAAGAGCATGATCACCCGCGATGGTATCGATTCAGTAACCCGCCGGGTCACGATCGAGTCTCTAGAGTGTCTGTGGATTATCCCTTTCCCTGAGCACGTATGGTTCCGAACGACCTGACTACTCCTGTCCTCCTCTCGGCAGTACGGACCCCGATTGGCAAGTTTCTCGGTGGGCTCTCCAGCCTCACCGCGCCTCAGCTCGGGGCGCTCGTGGTGCGCGATGCCATCCGGCGGGCCGGCATCGAGCCGGCCGCGGTCGAGGAGGTCATCCTCGGGCATGTGGTGCAGGGCGGCACGGGGCAGGCGCCAGCGCGCCAGGCCCTGATCCACGCGGGTGTTCCGGGGATCGTCCCGGCGCTCACCATCAACAAGGTGTGTGGTTCCGGGCTCAAGGCGGTGATGCTCGCCGCCCAGGCCATCAAGGCCGGGGATGCGCAGTGCCTCGTGGCGGGCGGGATGGAGTCGATGTCCGGCGCTCCACATTATCTCTACGGCTATCGCAATGGGATCAAGGCCGGCAACCAGACGGTGGTGGACGGCATGATTCACGACGGGTTGTGGGATTCCTTCGGCAACAACCACATGGGCAGTTATGCCGAATACACCGCGGCCAAAGCGGGAATCACGCGCCAGGAACAGGACCAGTTCGCGCTGGGCAGCCATCAGAAGGCGGTTGCGGCCCAGGAGGCGGGGCGGTTCGCCGCGGAACTGCTTCCGGTGGGCGTCGCAGGGAAGGGCGGCACGGTCATGGTCGACCGGGATGAAGGGCCCCGCAAGGACAGCACGCTGGAGTCGCTCGCAAGGCTCAAGCCGGTATTCCAGAAGGACGGCAGCGTGACGGCCGGCAACGCCCCCGGACTCAACGACGGCGCCAGCGCCCTGGTGGTCACTTCGCTCGCGTTCGCGAAGGCCCACGGACTTGTTCCCCTCGCGCGCATCACTACCTACGCGACGGGTGGCGGCGAGCCAAAGGACCTCTTCTTCGCGCCGATCCTGGCGGTGCAGTCGCTCCTGAAGAAGGCGAGAACGGCCATCAGCGACTACGACCTGATCGAGGCGAACGAGGCCTTTGCCGTTCAGGCTATCGCCAACGGCCGGGGGCTGGGCTGGGACTGGGACCGGGTCAACGTCAACGGCGGCGCCATCGCGCTGGGCCACCCCATCGGGGCCAGCGGTGCTCGGGTGCTGACGACGCTGGTCTATGCGCTGAAGGATCGCCACAAGTCGGCGGGACTCGCCACCCTCTGCCTCGGCGGCGGAAACGCGGTGGCGCTCGCTGTGGAACTGATCTGACCGATGGGACCACCTGTTCGGGTCTCGGCGCAGCGGCCGCGGCCGTCACAACAGCAGCTTGAGGGAACCCCGGGGGCGCCAGCGCGCGCGTTCGGGCTGCAGTGGCCCGTCGCGGTGGTGTCCGGTGCGGCAGTCGTGGCCCTGTCCGCCCAGGTCGCCGTCCCGCTTCCGCTCTCACTCGTGCCACTGACGCTGCAGGGACTCGCGGTGCTGCTGGTCGGCGGGATGCTTGGCGCGACGGCGGGGGTCGGGGCGCTGGTCCTCTACCTTACTGCCGGTGCGTTTGGCGCCCCGGTGTTCGCAATGGGGGGCGCCGGTCTCTCCCGCCTGCTCGGGCCCACCGGCGGCTACCTGCTGGCCTTTCCCCTTGCCGCCATCGTCGTCGCGCGGCTGGCGGCCCGGGGCCAGCTGCTTCGCTCGACCCTCGCTGCCGCCATGGGCATGCTGGTGATCCACCTCGGCGGCCTGACTCAGCTTTCGCTGGTGTCCGGGGCGGCTCCACGCGCTCTCGCGCCGGGGCTGATCCCGTTCCTGCTGCAGGATGGACTGAAGGTGCTGCTCGCGGGGCTGATCCTGTGGCGAGGTCATCACCTGCTTCGGCCCCGCGCGTGACGCTACCCGAGGTTCCTTCCGGCGCGCCGTTGCTCAAGGCCATCGGGTGGGCGGTGCTCTTTCTCGCGCTCGGCTTCATCCTCATGCTGGCCCTGGCTGTGGTCGGCACCGCGCTTTTCGGCCAGCAGGGCCGTCTGGATGAAGGGCCACGCGGACTCATCATCCAGACAGTGAGTGGCCTCATGGCCTACGGTCTGATGACCTGGGCCGTCGGTCTGCGCGGGGCCAAGCTCACGTTCCTCGACCTGCGCTGGACCCCGATGAGCCAGGCCGGCCCCGGGCTGGGGTTCGGATTGCTCCTCGGTGCTGGGGCGGCAGGACTCGCGATCGCGCTTTCCCTGGTAGCGGGTGGTGCCCACTTCCTCCCCGATGACGGCACCTTGTCCGACTACCTGCGACAGGTCGGCCGCACCGGGCTGCTGCTCGCGCCTGCGGCGCTGCTCGAGGAGATCATGTTTCGTGGCGTTGCCCAGGTCGTTCTGGCGCGCGCCGTCGGCCGGGTCGTGGCGGTGCTGCTGCTGTCCGTCATCTTTGCGCTGGCGCACCTGGCCAATCCCAACAGCTCGGGACTTGGGCTGGTGAATATCGCGCTGGCGGGTGTGTTCCTCGGACTGACGTTCTATGCTCCTGGAGGAATCTGGACCGCCTGGGGCGCCCACCTCGGGTGGAACGCCGCGCTCGCCGCCGCCGATGCGCCGGTGAGCGGGCTGCCATTCCAGATTCCGCTGATTGACTACGCACCGGGTGGCCCCGCCTGGCTCACCGGTGGGAGCTTCGGGCCCGAGGGTGGGCTGCTCGCGACGGTGGCCATCGTGCTGGCGACGGCGATGGCATGGCGCTGGGGTCGAAAGGAGCTGGCCTGATGGAAGTCGCGGTGATCGGGGCGGGAACGATGGGCAATGGGATCGCGCAGGTCTTCGCGATGCACGGACACCAGGTCCGGATGATCGACGTCTCCGCCGATGCGCTGGAAGCGGGGCTGGGGGCGGTGAAGGGGAGCCTCGCCCGGCTGGTCAAGAAGACCGCGATCACGTCGGCCGACGCCGAGGCCGCGCTGGCCCGCATCGTGGTCGGAACCACGATCAGCGATGCGAAGTCCGCCGGGCTGGCCATCGAAGCCGCCACGGAGAATCCGGCGCTCAAATTCCAGATCTTCCAGCAGCTCGATGCGGCCTGTGCGCCGGGCGTGATCCTGGCGACCAACACCAGCTCGATCAGCATCACCGAGATCGCCTCACGCACGACGCGGCCGGCATCCGTCATCGGCATGCACTTCATGAATCCGGTGCCGGTCATGGCGCTCGTCGAGGTGATCCGGGGCCAGGCCACCAGCCAGGAGACCACGCAGGCGGTGATGGAGCTGGCCCGGGCGCTGGGCAAGACACCGGTCGAAGTGAACGACTATCCCGGGTTTGTCAGCAACCGGGTGCTCATGCCCATGATCAACGAGGCGATCTTCTGCGTCATGGAGGGGGTCGCGACCGCGGAGGCGATTGACACCGTCATGAAGCTCGGCATGGCCCATCCGATGGGGCCACTGATGCTGGCCGACCTGATCGGGCTCGACACCTGCCTGGCGATCCTCGAGGTACTGCATCGGGGCCTGGGCGACGACAAGTACCGGCCCTGTCCGCTGCTGCGCCGGATGGTGGCGGCCGGTCAGCTGGGACGGAAGACGGGACAGGGGTTCTACCCGTACAGCGGCGATAGGCGATAGGCGCTAGGCGCTAGGCGGATCGTAGGGAGGAGGGAGTAGCCAGGACCCGGTGCGTAGTTCCCCCGCCTCTCCGAGGCTTGCTTTTTGGTTCCCGCTTGCCTCCATCCGCCACTTCCTATCGCCTACCGCCTATCGCCCAGCGCCTACTGCCCACTTACATCGCCCCATGTATTTTTATACCATTCCTCATGTCTGAAGCCATTCCGATCGGGTCCGACCACGCCGGCTTTGCGCTGAAAGAGCGTCTCAAGCAGGAGTTGCGCGCGCTGGGCTACGAGCCGCTTGACCTGGGCACCCATTCCGCGGACTCCACCGACTATCCGGATTACGCCCATCCCGTCGCCCGGCAGGTGGAACAGGGCACGGCAAAGCGCGGGATCCTGCTCTGTGGTACCGGGCTCGGGATGGCCTATGCTGCCAACCGCCATCCTGGGGTGCGGGCGGCGGTGGCGTGGACGGCGGAAGTGGCCCAGCTCGCCCGGGCACACAACGATGCCAATATCCTGGTCCTGCCGGCCCGATTTGTCAGCGAGACAGACGGCTTGAAGATCCTGCATGCGTGGTTGGACACCAAGTTTGAAGGTGGCCGCCACGAACGCCGGGTCCAGAAGATCGAACCCTGAAGGGAGAGTACATGTCGTTCGACCATAACGCTTCGCTGCGCCAGGCCGACCCCGCCATTGCGCAGCTGGTTGATGCGGAGCTGCATCGTCAGCAGCACGGTCTCGAGCTGATCGCCAGCGAGAATTTCGCCAGCCGGGCCGTCATCGATGCCATGGGCACGCCGCTGACCAACAAGTATGCGGAGGGGTATCCCGGCAAGCGCTACTACGGCGGCTGCGAGATCGTCGACCAGGTGGAGCAGATCGCGATTGACCGGCTGAAGCAGCTCTTCGGCGCGGAGCACGCCAATGTGCAGCCGCACTCGGGGGCCCAGGCCAATTTTGCCGCCTTCATGCCGCTGGTGAAGCCGGGCGAGACGATCATGGGCATGTCGCTGCCGCATGGCGGGCACCTTTCCCACGGCGCCGCGGTGAACCACAGCGGGACCATCTGGCGTGCGGTGCATTACGGCGTGAACCC
Source organism: Gemmatimonadota bacterium (assembly GCA_031413355.1). GTDB lineage: Bacteria > Gemmatimonadota > Gemmatimonadetes > Gemmatimonadales > GWC2-71-9 > JADJOM01. Next base: position 12,469 of record JANOFA010000308.1, read on the forward strand.
CGCCACGGGGCGGATGGACTACGACGTGATCCGCGATCAGGCAAAGCAGGAGCGGCCGAAGCTGCTCATCGCCGGCGGCAGCGCCTATGCCCGCATCATCGACTTTGCCGCCATGCGTTCGATCGCCGATGAAGTCGGGGCCTACCTCCTGGTCGACATGGCGCACTTCGCCGGGCTGGTGGCGGGCGGGGTCTACCCCTCGCCGGTGCCGCATGCGCAGGTCGTGACCAGCACGACCCACAAGACGCTGCGCGGGCCACGCTCCGGCCTGATCCTCTGCACCCAGGAGTGGGCCCAGCCGATCAACAAGTCGGTCTTCCCCGGCACCCAGGGCGGCCCGCTTGAGCATGTGATCGCCGCCAAGGCCGTGGCCTTCCAGGAAGCGCTGCAGCCGGAGTTCAAGCAGTACGCCAAGCGGGTGGTGGAGAACGCCAGGGTGCTGGCCGGCGCCATGATCGAACGTGGCTTCGCGATCGTGTCTGGCGGCACCGATACCCACCTGATGCTGGTGGACCTGCGGCCCAAGAACCTCACCGGCAAGGTGGCTGAAAAAGTGCTCGATGCCGCCGGCATCACCGTCAACAAGAACACCATCCCGGACGATCCGCAGTCCCCGTTCGTGACCAGCGGTATCCGCCTCGGCACGCCCGCGCTCACGACACGCGGAATGGGTACCGCCGAGATGCGCCGGGTCGCCGAACTGATTGACACCGTGCTGCTGCAGCCCGATGAGACGACGATCGCGCGCGTCAAGGGCGCCGTGGGCGAACTCACCTCGAAGTTCCCGCTGTACAGTCGTCGCCGCGCTTGATTCTCGTGGCCTCGGGACCTAGGTTGGGAAAACAAGTTCCCGAGGCCATCCTGTCGCACCATGCCTGATCTCCAATTTTCGGTGGACGTGCTCGCGCGCCTGCGCGCGGAGGAGAGAGACCGCTATGACGAGCGGGCCTATCTTTTCGTGCTCCAGGCGGTGGAGTTCATCCAGACCACGCTGGAGGTGCGGCGCCATGTGAGTGGCGCCGAGCTGGCGTGGGCCTGTCGTGATCTTGCGGTCCAGCAGTTCGGACTGCTCGCGCCTCAGGTGCTGGCCTACTGGGGCGTGTCCCGCACCGGAGATTTCGGCTGCATCGTCTTCACGCTGGTCCGCGCCGGCCTGCTTTCCACCCAGCCGCGGGACAAGGAAGAGGACTTCGCGGCGGTGTACGAATTCGCCACCGCATTCAGTGAGCCCTATGCGTGGGCCGGTGTTTCGACGCTGCGGTAGGTCTGCGGCGGACGGCTTCTGCCGCCGGAGCCGTCCCATGAACTTGATCGCCAACCGCCCATCGCCAACTCTCCCGGCGCGCCTCCCCTGCGCTCCCTCGCCCCGCCCGCCATGCTGATCCCCGTTCTCTCTCCCGAGCAATCCACCGACTGGGACCGTCGGGCGAAGGAGAGTGGCGTGTCGCTTGGCACTCTGATGGACGCGGCGGGCCGGGCGGTGGCGCAGGTCGTTGCATCTCGTTTCCCCGAGCGGCTGTCGGGGGGCGTGCTTGTCGCCGTCGGACCTGGTAACAACGGGGGTGACGGCTGGGTCGCCGCACGGGCACTCCACCGACTTGATATCCCCGTCTTCGTCGCGGCTGCCCCCGGCGAGCCGTCGCCGCTGAACCGGCAGATGGCCGATCTCGCGCGGGGCGATGGCGTTCGCATGGTGGAAATCGACGGCCCGTGGCCGTCCGTGACGCTCGGGATCGACGCACTGCTTGGCACCGGTGCGCGCGGATCCCTCCGACCCGCCGTCGCTGCCGTGGTGCAGCGCCTCACCGATCTGGCGGTGCCGCTGATTGCGGTGGATGGGCCGACGGGACTCGATCTCGGCACCGGAGTCGTGCACGGCCTCGCGCTGGGTGCCCACCTCTCGGTCACATTTGGCGGACTGCGGCGGGGGCACCTGCTCGCACGCGACGAGAGCGGCGACATCGTCGTGGTCGATATCGGCCATCCGGCGCCGGACCCCGCGTGGCCCACGCTGATGACCGACCATGTCGCGGCCGGGCTGGTAGGGCACTTTCCTGCCGGGGCGCACAAGGGGACGCGCGGGCGCATCGTGGTGGTCGGTGGGTCGACCGGCATGAGTGGCGCGCTCCGAATGGCCGCCCGCGCCAGCTTCGCCGCCGGGGCTGGACTGGTGCATGCCGTCGCCCCGGCCGACACGATCGATGTCCTGCTGCGTGCCGAGCCGGACCTGCAGACCCTTGCCCACAACTTCGAGCTTCCCCTGTCGGCCGGACTTGTCGATCTGCTCGATCGGTCGGATGCCGTTGTGATCGGACCCGGACTGGGCCGGGAGGCGGGACGACTGGCGTTCGTCACGGCAGTCACCAGTCAGGCGCGCACGGTGGTGCTGGATGCCGACGGGATCAATGCCTTTGCTGGTGAACTCCCTTTGCTGCGGGAACTCGCGGCGACTCACCGACTCATTCTCACGCCGCATCCGGGAGAATTTCGCCGCCTCTTCCCCGATCTGGCGGGCGGTCTCGAGCTCGATCCATGGACGGCGGCGTCTGCTGCTGCCGAACTGCTCGGCGCCACACTGCTGGTCAAGGGGGTCCCGAGCGTCGTTGCGGCGCCGGGTCTGGCACCGGTCACCGTCGTCTCGGGCAATCCCGGCCTGGCGACGGGTGGAAGCGGTGACGTGCTGAGCGGGATCACCGGCAGCTTCCTCGCCCAGGGCCAGGCGCCCGTGGCCGCGGTCGCCCTCGCGGCACAGGCTCTGGGGCGAGCTGCGGATCTCGCCGCCCGCCGGACGACGGCGCGGGGACTCCGCCCGATGGATGTGATCGCCGCGCTGCCCGATGTCTGGCGCGGGTGGGAGAGTCTGCGGCTCGTGCGCCCCGCGCCGCGCCCGCCGATTCTGCTGGAGCTGGAGGTGCCGCAGCGATGGTAGTCGCGAGCGCCGGTCGATCGCTGACGCGCCTGCGCACAATCCTGCTGCGAGTCGCGCCACTGCTCCTCGCCGCGGGATCGATGCAGGCGCAGTCCCGTGCCTTCTCGACCGACGATCGCCTCATCCTCACCGATTTCACCCGCATCAGCGCGGTTGCCACGAGCCGGGACCGGGTCTTCGCCGTCACCGCCGACGCGCTGGTGGCCTACGACGCCGCTGGCCGGCGGTGGGAGGGGCCGTATGCGCCGCCGCGACCCGGTGCACTGCGCGGGGTCTTTGCCGCGATCGCCGATCCACTGGATGGCAGCGTCTGGCTCGCGCGCCCAGATGGCTACCTGCATTTCGATCCCGGCATCCAGCTCTGGGACGAAGGCACGGTCGCCGGGCGGATCATCGGCATCGCGCTCGACGAACTCGCCCCGGGCAGCGGGATCTTCCTCCGTACCACGGGCGGCTGGTACAACGCCGGCCGCGGCGGAGCGGCCTTTCCGACAAGCGCTCCGCAGCGCCCGCTGCGTCCCCCCACGGTGGACGACGCCATTCGTTCGAATCCCGCCATTCTGGCGACCAGTGCATCGCTGGCGTTCTCCATCCGGCTGCGCACCGTTCGCTACACCTCCGCCGCGCGGGCAGAAGCGTTTACCGGGCTGGGCTGGTACCTCGGAACCTCGGGGGCGGGGCTGGTCTACTTCCGTGATGGCGCCGGTCTCCCCGAGTCGCTCCCGTTTGGCCTGCCGAGCGACGCGGTGAATGCGGTGTACGCCGGCCCTGATGGCGTCTGGGCAGTGACGGAGCGGACCACGACCAGCGATCCTGCCGTCGCGTTCATTGGCGGGCAGCTGGACCTGTTCCAGTGGCTGCAGGGGCCGCGGGCGACGGGGCTTCCATTCCAGCAGGCGCGACGCATCGTTGGGCAGGGGTCGTCGCTCTGGATCGGTACCGAGTCTGGTGTCGTGCGGCTCAACCCGCGGACCGAGGAGGTTGAGCGGTTCGATGAGGGTCGGGGGTTGCCGGACGCACGGGTGCTCGATGTGGCGCAGCAGCGCGGGCGGGTGGTGGTGGGCACCGCGCACGGTCTCGCGGAGTGGAGGGATTCGCTGGGCTTCCGGCGACTCGCGCCGGAGTTCACCGACGCGGCGCTCTCGATCCTGCCGATGGGCGACACCACCTGGGTCGGCACCCGGCTCGGACTGTTCGTCGCGCTGCCGGGAGAGCGGGACCTGCTGCAGCCCGACGCGCTGCGCGAGGGTCTGACGCTGCAGGCGGCCGTCGTCGACCTGGCCTGGCGCGTGGATACACTTGTCCTGCTCTCGGAGCAGCGCCTGCTCTGGCGCGATCCGGCGAGTGGGCGATTCACCGCCGGCCCGCTCCTCGGCAATGCGCTCGGGCGGCTGCACACCATCGTCAACGGAACCCGGGGGATGTTCATCGCGGGAGAGCAGGGTATCGGCTTCGCTCAGCTCAACGCGCCGATCCAGCGGCCCGTGCTCGTACCGGGCGATTTGCCGGGGCAGGTGACCGATCTCGCGCTGGACGAGCGCCACGTCTGGGTCGCGACCATTCGGGGACTGGTCCGCCTGCGCCGGGAACTGGCGGGCGAATGAAGCTCGGCCCCGGCCGCGAGTTCGACCGCATCCGCGCGCTCTTGCAGCGGCTCGGTCCGGATGCCGATCAGCTTGGTGACGACTGCGCGGTGATTCCCGACGGACCGGGCTCGCTCGTGATCAGCGCCGATCTCGTCATCGAAGGGGTGCACTTCCGGCGCGACTGGCTCTCGCTGGAGGAGATCGGCTGGCGGGCGGCGGCGGCGGCGCTGTCGGATCTCGCGGCGGAAGGCGCCAGCGCCGTCGGCCTCATGGCGAGTCTCGGTGTGCCGGCGGACGCGGCCGTCGACGCGGCCGCGGAAGTGATGAGTGGTGTGCACGCCGCCGTGCGTTCGGTTGGAGGGCGGGTGCTCGGCGGCGATCTCTCGCGCAGCGATCAGTGGATAGTCGAGATGACGGTGCTTGGTCGGGCGGTGCGCCCGGTCACCCGTGCCGGCGCGCGGCCGGGGGACCAGCTCTGGGTGACGGGTGTGCTCGGTGGATCTCGCGCGGGGCTGGCGGCGCTGCTGCGGGGTCAGCCGCCGCCTCCCGCGGCGCGCGAGGCGTTCGCCCGACCGGTGCCCCGTATCGCTTCAGGGCTGGCCCTTGCCGGCGCGGGCGCGACCGCGATGCTCGATCTCAGCGATGGCCTGGGTGGAGACGCCGGCCATCTCGCCGCCGCGTCCGGGCTTGGGCTCCACATTCAACTGCTCCAGCTCCCCGTGGCGGGGACGGTGCTCACCGAGGCCGCTCGTGCCGGTGTCGCACCCGGTGTGTTCGCGGCACTCGGAGGTGAGGACTACGAGCTGCTGGCCGCCCTGCCACCTTCCTTCGGTGCGGTAGATGCCGCTGCAGTCCAGCGGCAGACCGGAGTCGCGCTCACGTTGATTGGCGAGTGCCGTGCCGGGATTGGCGCGCACCTCTTGCTGGGACCAGAGGCCATCTCCTTGCCCGGTTTCGATCACTTCGCATGATCGTGTGCCTGCGGTACATCCTCAGCATGCTCTGCTGCACCGTCTATCACTCTGCGCGCCTCGTCTTCGCTGGACTTCGCGGCGTACCGTTTGTTCCAGGCGGGATCCACGATCAGGTGCCGCGCGACTACGGGCACAGCCTCATCCGGTGGAACCGGCTCGACATCCGCGCTGAGGGACTCGAGCACGCCCGCGGCGGTCTGCCCTGCGTGTATGTCTCCAGTCATTCGTCCTGGTTTGATATCCCCGCGATTCTCACTGTGCTTCCCGGTTCGCTCCGTTTTGTGGCCAAACAGGAACTGATGCGGGTGCCATTGTTCGGTGCGGCGCTGCGAGCCGGCGGGCATATCGGGGTGGATCGACGGAACCTGGCATCTGCTGTCGCGGCCTACGAGTCGGCTGGCCGCACGATACGGAGCGGGCGGTGTGCCGTGGTGTTCGTGGAGGGCACCCGGAGCCGAGATGGCCGGCTGCAGTCATTCAAGAAGGGACCGTTCGTGCTCGCCATCGTGGCGCAGGTTCCCGTCATCCCGGTGGTCATGATGGGGAGCTTTCATGTCCTGCCGCGGGGCAGCATTCGGCCCCGGCCGGGACCGATCGTAGTACGGGTCGGTCAGCCGATCTCCACGGTCGGCATGGTGTACGAGGATCGGGACCGGCTGAGCGCCCAGTGCCGGGCCGCCATGATTGGGCTGGGCGCGGTGGAGGGGACTTAGCCGTCAGCCATCAGCCGTCAGCCATCAGCCGTCAGCTGTCAGCCGTCAGCCATCAGCGCACCGCCGACCTCCTCCCTACTCCCTGCCACCTGCCACCTGCCACCTGCTACCTCCTACCTGTCGCCTGCCACCTGCCCCCTGCCACCTTTTCCGCTTACGTTCCTCCCGTCTCTCACCCGGAAGCTCATGTCCACGATCATCGAAGTTCACGGCCGTGAAATCATCGACAGCCGCGGCAATCCCACCGTCGAGGCGGAAGTCGTCCTCTCCAGCGGCGCCAACGGGCGAGCTGCTGTGCCGAGCGGCGCCTCGACCGGCGAGCACGAGGCGGTGGAGCTGCGTGACGGCGACCCGAAGCGCTACCTCGGCAAGGGGGTGCTGGAGGCGGTGCGCAACGTGAACGAGGTGATCGGGCCACGACTGGAGGGCATGGCGGCGGAGGACCAGGTGTCGATCGACCAGGAGATGCTGGACGTTGACGGGACGCCCAACAAGAGCAACCTCGGGGCGAACGCCATGCTGGCGGTCTCGCTGGCCGTGGCGCGGGCGGCGTCGCAGGATGCGGGGTTGCCGCTCTACCGCTATCTCGGCGGGCCGCTTGCGCGGGTGTTACCGGTGCCGATGATGAACATCCTCAACGGCGGGGCCCACGCGTCGAACAACGTGGACGCGCAGGAGTTCATGGTTGTGCCGATCGGGGCCGATACCTTCCCCGATGGCCTGCGGATGGGGATCGAGGTCTTCCATGCGCTCAAGAAGGTGCTGACCAAGATGAAGCTCAGCACGTCGGTGGGCGACGAGGGTGGCTTTGCGCCGATGCTGCCGTCCAACGAGGCGGCGCTGGATGTGGTGATGGAGGCTATCCGGCAGGCGGGCTATGAGCCGGGACGGGATATCGCGATCGCGCTGGATGTCGCGGCCAGCGAACTGTACCAGGACGGCGAGTATGTCTTCAAGAAGGGTGACGGCAGCCGCCGTCCCGCCAGCGGCATGGTGGACCTTTATGCCAGCTGGGTGGATCGCTATCCCATCGTCTCGATCGAGGATGGGCTCGCCGAGGACGACTGGGACGGCTGGAAGCTGCTCACCGACCGGTTGGGCCAGCGGGTGCAGATCGTGGGGGACGACCTCTTCGTGACGAATGTCGATCGGCTCGCGCGCGGCATCGAGAATGGGGTAGGCAATGCCGTGCTGGTCAAGGTCAACCAGATCGGTACCCTGACCGAGACGCTTGAGTGCATCGAGATGGCCAAGACCGCGGGGTTCGGTGCCATCATCTCGCATCGTTCCGGCGAAACCGAGGACACCTTTATCGCGGACCTGGCGGTGGGCTCGGGCGTTGGCCAGATCAAGACCGGCAGCGCCAGCCGCACGGACCGCGTCGCCAAGTACAATCAGCTGCTGCGGATCGCCGAAGAGCTGGGTGATATCGCCTCGTACCCCGGGCGGGACCTGTACGCGCTGTGAACCGTGCCCGTCGAATCGGCGCCGCCGTGATCGGGCTGGCCGTCTTCTATGCGCTCGTCGGCGGTGAGTACAGCACCACGGCCTGGCTCACGCTGCGACGCCAGGAAGGCGCGGTGCAGGCGTCGATCGCGGACTTGACGGTGGAGGTGGACAGCCTGCGGCGGTTGGCCCGTCAGCTGGTGATCGACCCGCGGCTGCAGGAACGAATCGCGCGGGAGGAGTTCGGGATGATCCGTCCGGGAGAATTCCTCTATCGGCTCGACCGCGACAGCCTTGACGCGCAATAGTCCCGGTCGCTAGGATTGCCGCCACTTGCGGGGTCGAGGCCAGCCTCGACCCCCTGACGTTTGTGGCTGGGTAGCTCAGCTGGTTAGAGCACGGCACTCATAATGCCGGGGTCGCGGGTTCGAGTCCCGCCCCAGCTATGTCCGCGAACTGCGCGAACCGACGGCCGGACTCGGCCTGCGGCTCGAGTCCCGCCCCAGCTATGGTCGGGTTCCCCTCCCCAAGATCGGGGACTCGCGCTTCGCGTCGAGTCCCGCCCCAGCTATGCCACCGGAAGGGGGCGTTCGTTCGTGGGACTCGCGCTGCGCGTCGGTTCCCGCCCCGTGACGACCCCTCCGCGCGAGTGGCTTCTTCATGCGCGGACAACGGCGCAATTCACCGCGCGTACATTCCGGCCCACCTGCCACCTGCCACCTGCCACCTGCCACCTGCCACCTGCCACTTGCCACTTGCCCCGGTGATCCGGCTCAATAGGCCATCGCGGCGGGTGGCGATCCCGGTGCGGCTCGCATAGAATGCTGACAATGACGTTCTCCTACCCGGCTCGTCCGACCGTGTTGTTCCTGATTGCGGGCGCGTGCCTGATCGGCGCCTGCGGTTCTACCGGCAGCGACTCCCAGACTCCGGGGCCGGTCGCAAGTGTGCAGGTAACCCCCGCCACCGATACGCTGTTCGTCGCGACGGCGACCCAGCTGGCCGCGGTTGCGTGGGACTCCAATGGCACGGTCGTGCCGGGGGCGAGCATCACCTGGTCATCCAGCAATACCGGCGTGGCCGTGGTCTCTGTCACCGGGCAGGTGACCGGGGTGGCCGTCGGCACGGCGACCATCACAGCCGACGCGGGGACGGTCGCGGGCAGGCCAGCATGACGGTGCAGTCGGCCGGACCAGGCACGGTCATCGTTTCTCCCAGTGGCGCAGCGGTAGCGGTCGGGAGCGTCACCCAACTCACCGCTGTCGCGCTCGGCGGAACCGGTACGCCAATCCCCGACGCGGTGTTATTTGGCCCAGCAGCAACTCCTCCATACCAGCCCGCACCCGAAATGCTGGTTCCTGACCAGCGGAACCTGTCCCTGACCATTCCTCGAGGCCGTATGCGTCTCCCGTCCCGCACCTGTTGCTTCCTGTCGCTCCTCCTCGGCGTTCTGCTCACCCTGCCAGACACCGGCTCCGCCCAACTGCCCGCCACCCGTCCGAAGCGGACCGGAGTTGCGACGGCTCAGAGCTGCGCCCAGGTGCGCGCGGCCCTCGCGGCCCGCCCGCGCGGTCGGGCCGTTCGTGGTGCTACCGTGGAGGGGATCACGGAGTACACCCTGCCCAACGGCCTGCGGGTGCTGCTCTTCCCCGACCCGTCCAAGCCCACCGCGACGGTGAACATCACCTACCTCGTCGGCTCGCGGAACGAGGGCTATGGTGAAACCGGCATGGCCCACCTGCTGGAACACCTGGTGTTCAAGGGCACGCCCTGCCACGAGAACATCCC
>JANOFA010000309.1:0-1035 GCA_031413355.1 Gemmatimonadota bacterium
CGCCCTGATCGCGGGCGTGACGCTGCTGGTCGGGGTGGCGGGAGGGAAGTTCGTCGGTCCTGCGCTCCGGCGGTTCGATGAGTGGTTGCGGTCGCGCGAAGTCCCGGCGCGCCCCGCGCCCGCGGCTCCGCGCCCGTTGGGACTGCTGACGGCCCATCTCGGCTTTACCCTCGTCGCGGTGAGCGTCAGTCATCTCCACCTGCTCTTCGCCGCGGTGCTGTCCGGCCTGATCACCGGGTGGGCGTTCGAGCGGACCGTGCGGGGCGGTGGGCGGTGGTCGGTCGGGGTCATGCTGAGCGTCACTGCGCTCGTGGCCGCCTGGTGGTTGCTCGCCTCGGTGGCCGGTGACGCACCGCTCGGATTCGCGGCCCTGGCTGACGCACCGTACAGCGACAGCTTTGCACTGCTGCTGGCGCCGCTCCTCTTCCTGGCAGTCTGGCCGCTCCTGCACCTTGCCCCCTTCCAGTCCGCCCGTCAGGGGCCGGCCGCCCCCGTGCTCGGCGCGGCGCTGCTATATCGTCTGGGGCCAACCGCGGTCGCTGGCGGAATGGCGCACTGGCAGCCGGTGCTCTTCCTGCTGCTCGTACTGGCGGCGGTGGCGGCGGCCACTCGACGCAACGATGCCGCGATTCTCACGGCCCTGGGGCTGGGCGGAATCGTCTCCCTGGACCCAGCGGCCGGTGTCGCGGGTGTTGGACTCGTGGTGCTGGGGTGCATCGTTGCCGGAGCCACCCGACTGATGGCGACCGGGTTCCGTCTGAGCCCGGTCGGACAGGTTCTCGCAACGCTGCTGCCGGTGGCGGGTGTCGCCCTGCTGCTGCCGGTGGTGCAGGGGATGCTGGGGGCGGAGGTGGTGTATGGTGTCGCGTTGGTTCTGGTGGCGATGTTAGCGGTCAGCCGTCAGCCGTCAGCCATCAGCCTTCAGGGAGCAGCCGTCGGCGTTCAGCCCGCCGCCAGCAGCGCGCGGCCATCCGGATAGCCACTTCGGCCTACATCCGACGGCTGACGGCTGACGGCTGATGGCTAATGGCTGCC
>JANOFA010000310.1:0-3073 GCA_031413355.1 Gemmatimonadota bacterium
CGGTCGGGCACGGAGGCCCGACCTACCCGCCCAATCGCCCAATCGCCCAATCGCCTTACTCGTCACGCAACGCCTCGACCGGATTGATGGTCGCCGCCCGCCGGGCCGGAAGGTACGAGGCCAGGGCGGCAATCCCGAGCAGCATGACGGGCACCCCGGCGAACGTGACCGGGTCGGTGGCGCTCACCCCCACCAGGTAGCTGGTCACTACCCGGGTCAACGCCACGGAGGCCACCAGGCCGAGCCCGATCCCGACCGCCGCCACGACCAGCCCGTGGCCCACGATCAGCCGACGGATCTCCCGATCGCTGGCGCCCAGGGCGACGCGCACCCCGATCTCCCGGGTGCGCTGCCGCACCGAATACGAAATGACGCCGTACAGGCCGAGCGCCGCGAGCACCAGCGCCAGGCCGGCGAAGGCCCCGATGAGGGCCAGCAGGAACCGGGTCTGGGCCATGGCCTCCGTGACCCAGGATTCCAGCGTCGCCAGGTCGGCGACCGGCACGTCCTTATCCAGCGCGTCGACCTCGGAGCGGATCTGGGACATCAGGCCGGTGGGTTCGATGGCGGTGCGGATCACGAACGTGAGCGGCAGAAACGACTGGAAGACGTACGGGAAGTAGATCGTCTCCCGGCCCTCATCGGCGAGGGAGTACGACCGCACATTCGCTACCACACCGACGATGGTCACGGGAAGCCGTTCCAGCGAGAAGGTCTTCTCGTTGAAGTGGTCCACCAGGATCTGGGCGCCCAGCGGATTCTCCTGGCCGAACACGCGGGCCGCGAACTTCTGGTCCACCACCGCGACATCCAGCGCCTGGTCCTCGTTGTCCGAGCGGAGGAGCGTGCGGCCGGACACCAGCTTGATTTTCATCGCCTCGAAGTATCCCGGGAGCACGGCCTTGTAGTCCGCCTTGTTGGCCCGGTACGCATCGTCCGCTTCGCCGATCCGGCCGTATGAGCCGACGGCGTACTGTTCGCCACCCGCCAGCGGCAGGGGGGTGACGCCCCCCACCGATTCGACGCCCGGAAGGGCGGCCAGCCGGTCGCCCAGCTGATTGACGAACGTCGCCCGCGCCTGGGACGACAGGTACTTGATGAACGGGAGCGGGGCGGTGAAGGTCACGGCGTTCTTCGGGTCGAAGCCGGGGTCCACCTTCTGGATCGCGGCGAAGCTCCGCAGCATGAGCCCGGCGCCGATCAAGAGCACCAGCGACAGGGTTACCTCGCTCACCACCAGGGCGGTGCGGAGCTTGTTCCCCCGGGCGCCGCCGGTGGTGGTGCCGCGGTCCCGGAGACCGTCCGCCAGGTTGCCCCGCACCGCGCGGAGCGCCGGCGCCAGGCCGAACAGGATCGCCGCGACCACGGTGACCAGGGCGGCGAACGCGAAGGTGCCGGCATCGAGAGACACTTTATCGATCCGCGGCAGGTTGGCGGGGCTCAGCGCCTTGATCACCCGGATCCCCTGCCAGGCCAGGAGCAGGCCGAGCACCGTGCCGGCGGCGGCAAGCACCAGGCTCTCGGTGAGCATCTGCGCCACGATCCGGCCCCGCCCGCTCCCGATCGCCGCGCGCACGGCGATCTCGCGGCCGCGCTCGGCCGCCCGCACCAGCAGCAGATTGGCGATGTTGGCGCAGGCGATCAGCAGCACGAAGCCCACCGCCCCGAGCAGCGCCAGCAGCGCGGGCCGCGCATGCTCGACGATGTCCTGGTGCATGCCGGCCACGACGATCTGGAGCTTCTGGGTGGCGTGAAACTGGTAGGTCTCCCTGAGGTGCGTGGCCAGCCGGTCCATGTCGGCCTGGGCCTGCGACGGGGTGACGCCGTCCTTGAGCCGGGTCACCACCGTGAGCCACGCCGCTTCCCGTTCGAAGTCGCTGATATTGCTCGGCAGGATCCCCCAGGCCTCGATGTTGGTCGGCATGGCGGCGTCGGGGGGGAGGTAAATCCGGAAATCGCGCGGCAGGACGCCGACCACCACCGAGCCCCAGCCATCCAGCTGGATGGTGCGGCCGAGGACGGCGGGATCGCCGCCGAAACGGCGCTGCCACAGGCCGTAGCTCAGCACCACCTTGCCCGGCGGGAGCTCGGGATTCGGACTGCCGAACATCTTGGGATCGATCGGGAACGCATCCTCGGCGACGTGGTTCCGGCCGAGGACCGGCTGGACCCCGAGGAGGTCCAGCAGGTTCCAGGTGACGTAGGCGTTGGTGATCCGCTCCGCTGGTCCGTCGCCGGTGAGGGTGCCGGTAATGGCGATCGCCCCGGCGAACCCCGCGAACTGGGTGGTCTGGTCCTGGTAGTCCTTGAAGTCGGGTCCCGAGACCAGCGAGCGCAGGACGTTGGTGGCGGGGAGCCGGGTCCACACGAACGCCAGCCGGTCGGGGTCCTTGAAGGGGAGGGCCCGGAACAGGACCGCGTTGGCCACGCTGAAGATCGCCACCGTGCTGCCGATGCCGAGGGCCAGCGTGAGCAGGATAACGCCCGTGAACATTGGCCTCCGGGCGAAGGAGCGGATGGCGTACTTCAGGTCAGACAGGACATCCTGGATCATCATGCGACCTCAATCGCCGGGGAGCCGGCCGAGGATATGGGGCAGCCCAAGCGCGAAGGTGCCCTGCACGGATTGGTGGGCTGGGATTGTCGCGTCGAAGGGCTGCCCGAGGGTGTACCCCTCGACTGGCGGGGCGGGGGCTGCTTGAGCGAGCAGAGTTCCGGTAACAGGCAGGAAAGCAAGTGATCGCGGCACCAGGCAAGCCGAAGTGATGTGTTTCATGAGACGCAAGGCACCTAACGGATCGCGCTTACGCTGCGGCGCACTGAAGCCAGATGCATCCCACAATCTAGGCGCGCCGACAGCTTCACGCGCATGTCAGGCGACAGCCTTTCGCAGGAGCCGCCATGCCCACATGGTGAGGCCGCACTCACCAGCACAAGCAGATCAGTATGGTGAAGGTGGCCTCGGGCGATGGCCTCATATGCGTGTGCCGCTGTGATAGCCGCGAAGAGAACGCCCGTGGCAATCAGGTAAGGTTTCATCAAAGGACCGTGGGGTGATGTGTGTAGCTGCCAC
>JANOFA010000311.1:0-2818 GCA_031413355.1 Gemmatimonadota bacterium
CGGCACCCGCCGATCCGACCGACTCCTCACCTCAGACAGAATCCCATGCCGACCGCCGTCCGTCCTTTCCTTGTCACAGCCCTGCTGCTCGGTGCCTGCTCGAAGCCCGATCAGTCCGCATCGATGCAATCGCAGCCCTCAGGGGAACTGGTCTACGTCACCAACGAGGACTCGCGCGACCTGACCGTCATCGATGCCACTACCGACTCGGTGGTGGCCACGATCTTTGTCGGGACCCGACCGAGGGGCGTGAAGGTCAGCCCGGATGGGCGGACGGTGTATGTGGCCCTGAGCGGATCGCCCAAGTGCCCGCCCACCATGCCGGATGAGGAGTGCGAGAAGCTCAAAACGGACCCGGCGCTCGATGGCGTCGCGGTCGTGGATGTCGTCACCCGGAAGACCATCAAGACGCTGCCGGCCGGCCTCGACCCCGAGACGTTTGATGTTTCCGCCGACGGCGCCACGCTGTTCGTCAGCAACGAGGCTGCCGATTCGGCGACCATCGTTGACATCGCCTCCGGCAAGGCAATAGCGAATATCAAGGTGGGGAAAGAGCCGGAAGGGGTGACGCTGATGCCGGACGGCAGGAGCGTCTGGGTCACGGGAGAGACCGACCACGATATCACCGGCATCGATGTCGCAAGCGGCATGCTGATCGGGAGCATCGATATCGTGGGCAAGCGGCCGCGCTCAATCGGCTTCCTGCCGGACGGGTCGCGGGCCTACGTGACGAATGAGATGAGTGGTACGGTGTCGGTGGTGGACATGGTCGCCCGGAAGACCACCCACCAGATCACCATGCCGCCCGACTCCCGCCCCATGGGCATCGTGGTGACGCCGGATGGCAAGCGCATCTACGTCTCGAACGGCCGGGGCAAGACCGTCTCGGTGATCGACCCCGCCACCGATTCCGTCACTGGCAGCGTCGAGGTCGGCACCCGGCCGTGGGGCCTGGCCCTCACCGCCGACGGCCGGAAGCTCTACACCGCCAACGGGCCGGCCAACACCGTCACCGTCGTGGATGCCCTCACCCTGACGGTGCTCAAGACGATTCCCGTGGGATCGGTACCGTGGGGTGTCGCGATCGGGCCGGCGGTCCGGTGAATTGACCCGCGGCCATCGCGTCGCGTAGCCGGCGGCCATTCCGTAGGGGCCGCATCCATGCGGCCCTACGCGCACGGCCGCCACGTCAGGATCGAACCCGGCCAGCGCCATGCCACCCAGCTGTCCAGCCCCCACGCCCGGCCCGAGCGAGCCAGAAAGAGCACCGCAAACACCGCGATGAGCAGGTAGTGGAATCCCGCCGACGCACTCGAGGTGTGCGACCCAGCCAATCCATAGTTGATACTGAGCCAGAGCCCGCCGAGCGCACCCAGTCCCGCGAAGAGCCCCGAGACCAGCGACAATCCCACCAGAACCTCCCCCCACGCCGTCAGCCGGGCAAAGAGCACCACGTTCGGCAGCACCGTCTGCTCGACGAAAGCCCTGTACCAGAGGATCTGGTTGGCTTCCATCTGCTTGGTGAGAATCACCGGCATCAGCTCGATCCAGCGCAGCTCGGTACCGATCCACGGCACCACGCCGCCGAGCAGGATGAAGTCCATCTTGCTGAAGAGCGCCTTCACGAACCACAGCCCCAGCAGGACACGCAGGACCGCCATCCACCGGCTCGGATGCGACATGTCCACCTGGGTCGGTGTCGTTGCGGCGGAACCAGTCATGGATGGGACTCCGGTGAAACGTGAAGCGTTCGGGAGCGCGACATATGCTACTGCCTGTTCCGCTGCCACTCAATACCCAGTTCCGTCGCGACAAAGCTCCAGCTGTCCACCAGCTCGTCAAGGACCTTGGACATCGGCTTGCCCGCCCCATGCCCCGCCCGCTGTTCCAGGCGCAGCAGGATCGGATGCGCCGCTGTGGTGGCCGCCTGCAAACGCGCCGCCATCTTCCGGGCGTGAAGCGGGTCGACCCGCGAGTCGCTTTCGGCGGTAGCCAGCAGAACCGCCGGATAGGGCGTCCCGGGCTGGACGTGATGATAGGGCGAGTAGGCCGCGAGCCAGCTGAACTGCTCCGCATCCTCGGACGAGCCGTACTCCGGAATCCACAGCCGGGCGATCCGAAACCGGTGATACCGCAGCATATCGAGCAGCGGCACCTGAATGATCACCGCACGGAACAGCTCCGGGCGCTGGGTGAGCACAGCGCCCATCAGCAGCCCGCCGTTCGAGCCGCCGGCGATCGCCAGCCTGGCGGCTGTGGTGTACCGCTCACGGATGAGGTACTCGGCGGCGGCGATGAAATCATCGAAGGTGTTCTGTTTCGAACCCAGCATGCCGCCCTGATGCCACGACTCGCCGTACTCGCCGCCGCCGCGGAGGTTCGGCACCGCCACAATCCCGCCCTGCTCGAGCCACGCCAGCATTGAACGGGAGAAGCCGGGGGTCATGCTGATGTTGAACCCGCCGTATCCGGTGAGATAGGCTGGCGCAGCGCCGTCGCGCCTGAGGTCGGCTCGGTGCACCAGGAACATGGTGACGGGAGTGCCGTCTCTGGACGGGTAGGTCACCTGCTGCACCGCGAACTGGTCCGGCTGAATGTCGGCTTCGACCCGGCGCCACAATGTGGTGACTCCTGTCCCAAGGTCGACGCGATAGACGCTTGGCGGCACGGTGTATGACGAGAAGCCGTAGAACAGCTCCATCCCATCCGGCTCGGCCCCCCAGCCGAAGACACTGCCAATGGTGGGGAGCACCAGCTCTGTCCGGCTGGTGCCGTCGAGCGCGGCCAGCTGCAGTCGTGAGGTGGCGCGCTCCAGGTA
>JANOFA010000312.1:0-1783 GCA_031413355.1 Gemmatimonadota bacterium
GACGATGAAGCCGGGATAGGGGCCCAGCGCGCGGTGTACGATGCTGTACTGTCCGCCTGAGCGCGCGATCATCGCGCCAGGCTCGGCGAGCGAGAGCGCCCCGAGCAGCGCGTAGAGTCCGCCCACCACCCACACACCAATGAACAGTCCCGTGCTCGGCAGCCGGGTCGCCACTTCGCCTGGCGTACGCAGGATGCCGACGACGATGGTGTTGCCGAGGAGAACCGCCAGCCCAAAGGCGACGCCAAGAATCCTGAGGAGCTTGCCCCGCCCGCTCAGAGGGTCCACCCGCGGCGGTAGACCGGCCGGAGCCACTCCTCCGGCAGCTTCACGTTGGTCACGTTGCCGGTGGATGGATCAACCGTGAGCGGCTGTCCCTGGCGCACCGCGAGGCAGCCGAACAGCACCATCTCGGTGAGTGGACCGGCGTGGCCGGGAAAGGTCGAGAGGTTGGGCGCGCCACCCTTCATGGCCCGGATCCATTCGGCGTAGACCCCGGGGGAGCGTTCGTACTTCTGCGCCGGTGGGTTCGCCTTGAGTGCGGCGTCCTTCGCCGGGTCAAGCAGCCGCGGCTCATCGCCGTACATGCCGGCGAGGATCGTCCCGGAATCGCCCAGCCACATCTGGCCGCCGATCTCTTCCGGCGGCCAGTCCATGGTGTCGGGAATGCCATCCGGCCTGGCGGGCCAGAGTCCGCCGTCGCGCCACACGACCTTCACCTCGCCGCGATTGCCGCGCGGCGGAAAGGTGTAGGTGACGCGGGATGATTTCGGCGCGGTCTCATGGTACAGTCTGGTCGTCTCAGGCTCCACTCGCGTCGGGTAGTGCAGGTCGAGGACCCAGAACGCGGCATCCATGCCGTGACAGGCCATGTCGCCCAGGGCACCGGTGCCGAAATCCCACCAGCCGCGCCAGTTGAACGGCGCGTAGGCCGGATTGTATGGCCGCTCCTGCGCGGGCCCGAGCCAGAGATTCCAGTCGAGGGTGGGAGGTACATTGTGGGCCGTGGTCGGCCGGTCGATGCCCTGCGACCAGATGGGACGGTTGGTCCAGTAGTGCACCTCGCGCACGGCGCCGATCACGCCGGCCTCCACCCATTCGCGGATCTGCCGCGTCCCCTCCATGGTGTGCCCCTGATTGCCCATCTGGGTCAGCTGCTTCGGGCGACGGGCGGCCTCCTGCATCACCGCGCGGACCTCGCCGAGCGTACGGGCAAGCGGCTTCTGGCAGTAGACATGCTTGCCAGCCCGGAGCGCGAGGAGCGTGGCAGCGGCATGGTTGTGATCGGGCGTCGAGACGGTAAAGGCGTCGACATTTCTGGCCTCCTTGTCGATCAACTCGCGATAGTCGCGATAGCGGCGCGCCTTGGGATAGCTCTTGAAGGCGTCCTCCGCGCTGCTCCAGTCGACATCACAGAGCGCGACGAGGTTTTCGCCTTCCATGCCCCGTACATCGTTCCGCCCCATCCCGCCGACCCCGATGCAGGCGACGTTGAGCGTATCGCTTGGCGCGCGATAGCCCCGGCCGAGGACGTGGCGGGGGACGATGTGGAAGGCGGCCGCCGCGCCGGCGGCGGTGTGGACGAACTCGCGACGGGTGGACTTCGCACCAGCCATGGAATGACTCCTCGTGGGGCCCGGGGAGAAGAAGCGCGGGGGATGTCGCGGGCGCCCGGTTACCGGGGGGCGCCCGGGAGATTGAGCAATATTAGTGGATGGGTAGATACCCCGCGAACAAAAAAAATACACGACAACAGGGGGCGAGTTATTTTTCAGACGAAGTT
>JANOFA010000313.1:0-4152 GCA_031413355.1 Gemmatimonadota bacterium
CAGGGCCAGGTAGAGGATCGGGCGACGGAACTCGCCGGCATCCTTCCAGGCAGCGTACGCCAGCAGCCCGGCGAAGAGCACGCCGACGATCGTGGCTTCCGGGGCTGGGCCATTGACCAGCACCGCCCACTTTCCGGAAACAGCGAGCGCCAGGGTATACCCCATCAGCAGCACCCACGGCTTGAGCATCATGCCGGGATCGGTCAAAAGCACGTACACCGCCACCGCGGGGCCGGCCAGTACGCCCATCATGTGGTTGGTCGAGCTGAGCGCGATGAGATAGGCGATCAATACCAGCCAGCGGTCGCGGTGCTGCCCCGGACTGTCGTCCGCCCAATGCACGCCAAGCCAGAGGACCAGCGCGGTGGAGAGCATCGAGACGGTGTAGACCTTCTCGTTGACGGTTGACTGGTTCCAGACCGTCCAGGCCAGGGCGCCCACCAGGATGCCGGCGAAGGCCGCCGCGAGCCGGGCCCAGCGCACCGGGACGACGTCGCGCATCCACCGGTCGGCCACCAGGAAAAGGAACCCGGCGGTGAGCGCGCTCGTGACCGCGGCGAACAGATTGATCCGCACGGCGTACAGCGGACTCAGCGGCAATGCGCCCCAGACGTGCGCCAGCAGGGTGAACAGCGGATTACCGGGCGGATGCGGGATGCCCAGCACGTACGCCGCCGCGATGTATTCCGAGGTGTCCCAGAAGGCGGTCGTCGGCGCTAGCGTGAAGATGTAGATGCCGAGGACGACAGCGGCCGTGAGTCCTGCGAAGAGATACGGCGGCGGTTCGCGGGTGTCGGGGACAGAGGCGTTGGTCATCGGGGAGATTTCTAGGGGAGAATAGTCGAATGCATCGTAGGAGCGAACCGGCGGTTCGCCCGTACCCGAGTCGTCGAACAGCCTGGAGCGAGAGGAGCAGGGGCGAACCAGCGGTTCGCCCGTGCCCTCGATACGCTCTGGCTGGGAAGCATCAATGCCGGAACTGCCGCTTACCGGTCAGGACCATCGTGAGGCCATGCGCATCGGCCGCCGCGATGACTTCGGCGTCGCGCATGGAACCGCCCGGCTGGATGATCCCGGTGACGCCGGCGGCGGCAGCTTCCTCGACGCCATCGGCAAAGGGAAAGAAGGCATCGGAGGCCATCACCGATCCGCGCGGGTCGTGGCCCTGCTGCCGCGCCTTGTGGACCGCCATGAAGGAGCTGTCCACCCGGCTCATCTGGCCGGCGCCGATGCCGATCGTCTGCTCGTCGCGGGCCAGCAGCACGGCGTTCGACTTGACCGTCGCGACCGCGGCCCAGGCGAACCGCAGGTCGATCCACTCCTCCTCAGTCGGCTCGCGCTTCGTGGCCACCTTCCACTCGGTCTCACCCAGCTCGGGCACGAACCGGTCCTGCAGCAGGATCCCGCCGCGCACCCGCTTGAAGTCGAGCCCGGCCGGGCCGCGGCTCACCGGCAGCTCCACGGCGCGCAGGTTCTTCTTGGCGGCCAGCACCGCCAGTGCTTCCTCATGGAACGACGGCGCGACGACGACCTCCAGGAACAGCTCCCGCATCGCCTCGGCGGTCGCCTTGTCCACCACGGTGTTGAGCGCGACCACGCCGCCGAAGGCGGACTGCGGGTCGCAGGCGAGCGCCTTCCGGAAGGCCTCTACGCCGGTCGCGGCGATCGCGATGCCGCAGGGCGTGGTGTGCTTGACGATCACGCAGGCTGGTCGGGTGGGCCACAGCGCCGCGGCCCACATCGCCGCATCCAGGTCCAGGATGTTGTTGAACGAGAGCTCCTTGCCCTGCCGCTGCTTCAGATCCCGCATGCCGCGCGGTTCCTCGTCGACGTACAGCCCGGCACGCTGGCTGGGATTCTCGCCGTAGCGGAGCGCCATCAGCCGCTCGAAAGCGAAGCCGATCCGGTGGGGCATGCCTTCGCTCGCCGGCGTCAGATAGCGGGCGATCGCTCCGTCGTAGTCCGCGGTGTGGCCGTAGACCTTTGCGGCGAGCGCCTGTCGTTCGGTCTGCGAGATCGGGCCGGCACGGAGCAGCTCCAGCACGCGGCCGTAGTCGGTCGGGTCCACGATCACGATGACCGACTCGTGGTTCTTGGCCGCCGAGCGCAGCATGGCGGGCCCGCCGATATCGATGTTCTCGATGGCGTCCTCGAAGCTGACGCTCGGCTTGGCAATCGTCTCGCGAAACGGATAGAGGTTGACCGCGAGCAGATCGATCGGTGCGATCTTCCACGCCTCGAGCGCGGCCATGTGTTCCGGCACATCCCGCCGGGCGAGCAGGCCACCATGCACCACGGGGTGCAGCGTCTTAAGCCGCCCGTCGAGAATCTCGGGGAAGCCAGTCACCGCTTCCACCGCGATGACCGGCACGCCCGACTGCCGCAGCGCGGCGAAGGTCCCGCCGGTGGAAATCAGCTCCCAGCCCAGATCCACCAGACCCTGGGCAAAGGGGACGATCCCCCGCTTGTCGCTCACCGAGATCAATGCACGGGGCACGGCGTACTCCTCACGCGGGCAGGGCCAGCGGTTCGGGCAGGGGGATCGGGTGACCGGCTCGGGCCGCGGCCAGCACTACCGCGGGGAGCAGGAGGTGCTCAGCCGCCAGCACGCGTGCCGCAAGCGTGTCGGGGGTGTCGCCAGCCAGCACGGGCACCCTGGCCTGGGCCAGGATGGCACCCTCGTCGTACCGCTCGTCCACCAGATGCACGGTGGCGCCAGACTGAGTTGCCCCGCTGGCAAGCACAGCGTGATGAACGTGAGACCCGAACATACCCGGCCCGCCGAATGCGGGCAGCAGGGCGGGGTGAATGTTGAGGATCCGGCCGCGATAGGCGGCAATCACTGCGGCCGGAACCAGCTTCAGGTACCCCGCCAGCACGATCAGGTCAGCGCGGTGCCGGGTGAGGCGCTCCAGCCACTCCGCGCCATCCCTCCAATCGTCGAACGCCTCCCCGGCAATCCCCCGCTCCCGTGCCCGATCCAGGGCGGGGGCGTCGGCCCGATTGCTCAGGACCAGGACCGGCTCCGCCAGCGGTTCCCCCCGCAGCGCGTCCAGCAGGGCGACCAGGTTGCTGCCCCGTCCCGAGACGCAGATGGCAATCCGCATTGGCATGGCGCAAGAAGTTAGCGGCCCCGCGCCGGAGTGAGTAGGGGAGCGGGATCATGAATTTGTCGGCCGGGGAGGCTCAAGATCAGCCGTTACCCGCCCGATAATCGCAAGGGAAGCATGGGCTTAGGGCTCCCGGTGGTGGCGAGCTCTCGGGACCAGGGCGCCAGTGGCCCTGCGCTTGCCAATTGGTAGGGCCATTCCAGGTCATTTCACGTTCGGCCATGAGGGTATTTCAATGACACGAAGCAGACTGCGGACGCTGGTCCGCGCCGGTGCGGTCCTGGGTCTGGTGGCGCTGACGGCCTGCACCTCCAGTCTCCGGCCCAACGCCGGGGGCAGCATCGAGGACATCATCACCAATGTGACCGATGCCTCGGGCGCGGTCACGGCGGTGTTCGTGGAGGGCGACCGTCCCGATGCCGGCGCCGGTCCGACGGCGACGGTGTCCGGCATCACCGTGATGCTGAACGGCGGCAGTGCCCAAGCGACGGTCGCCGGCAGCGCCGCCTACACCCGGGTGATCGTGGCGGTTGAGGGGCTCAAGGACTATTACGAACTGACCCTGCCGGCCGGCGTCTCGAGTGAGGGCCTGTTGCTGACGGCCAAGGAATCGGCGCCGCCGTACACCTGGTCGTTTGCCTACGCGGTGGGCGATCCCGCAGCGGTGGGGGCCTACGTCAACCAGACGGTGCAATTCATCACCGCCGCCACCGGCGACATCCAGGTCAGCGTCTCATGGAGTGATACCAGCGACGTGGACCTCCACGTCATCGATCCGAATGGTGACGAAGTGAAATTCCCGGCCCCTGGAACGGTGCCAAGTGGAGGCTTTCTCGATATCGATTCGAACGCAGCCTGCTCAGATGACGATTCCAATCCCCAGACGAGTTTCCACAAGAACAACGAGAATGTCGTGTGGCCCACGGGTATGGCCATCCCCGGTACCTACACCGTAGTGCTCGACTACTGGTCGCCCTGCGGCTTCAGCCAGACAGACTGGGTCGTCACGATCCAGCGGACAGGGTCGGCGCCGCAGGTCTTC
>JANOFA010000314.1:0-6001 GCA_031413355.1 Gemmatimonadota bacterium
AGCCGGAGAAGGACGGGCTGTTCTGCGAGCGCATCTTCGGTCCGGTCAAGGACTGGGAGTGCCATTGCGGGAAGTACAAGCGCATCCGCTATCGCGGCGTGATCTGCGACCGCTGCGGCGTAGAGGTGACGCTGAGCAAGGTGCGGCGCGAACGGATGGGCCACATCGAGCTGTCGGTGCCGGTGGCGCACATCTGGTTCTTCAAGACGCTGCCCTCGCCGATGGGCAATCTGCTGAACATCACCCTGCGTGAGCTGGAGCGGGTGATCTACTACTCGAGCTATATCGTTATCGAGCCGGGTGACCAGGAAGTCGAGGCCCTCGATCTCCTCGATGAGGACCAGTACCTGGCAATGCGGCACAAGGCCAAGGAAGAGGGTGATACCACCTTCCGGGCCGACATCGGTGCGCCGGCGGTGCGTGAGCTGCTCAACCGGATCGACATCAAGAAGCTGGGCGTCGAGCTCCGTGCCTCGGTGGCAGTCGAGACCAGCCAGGCCCGCAAGAAGCAGCAGCTCAAGCGGCTCAAGATTGTCGACGCCTTCCTCACCTCGGGCGACAACGGCGACATCCCGAACAGCCCGGCGTGGATGATCCTCGACGTCGTGCCGGTCATTCCGCCGGACCTCCGTCCGCTGGTGCCGCTTGATGGCGGCCGCTTCGCGACCTCGGACCTGAACGACCTGTACCGCCGCGTGATCAACCGGAACAACCGGCTGCAGAAGCTGATCCTGCACAAGGCGCCGGAGGTCATCCTCCGGAACGAGAAGCGGATGCTGCAGGAGGCGGTGGATGCGCTGTTCGACAACGGCCGCCGCTCCAAGGCGATCCGGGGTCGTGGCAAGCGGCCGCTCAAGTCGCTGTCGGACATGCTCAAGGGCAAGCAGGGCCGGTTCCGCCAGAACCTGCTGGGCAAGCGGGTCGACTACTCCGGCCGTTCGGTGATCGTCGTGGGTCCGGAGCTGCGACTGCACCAGTGCGGCCTGCCCAAGGCGATGGCGGTCGAGCTGTTCAAGCCGTTCATCATCCACAAGCTGGTGGAGAAGGGCATCGCCGAGACGGTCAAGCGGGCCAAGAAGATCGTGGAAAAGGAGAGCACGGAGGTCTTCGAGATTCTGGAAGAGATCATCCAGGACCATCCGGTGCTGCTCAACCGTGCGCCGACGCTGCACCGTCTGGGCATCCAGGCGTTCGAGCCGGTGCTGGTCGAGGGCAAGGCGATCCGGATCCATCCGCTTGTCTGCGCCGCGTTCAACGCCGACTTCGACGGCGACCAGATGGCGGTGCACGTGCCGCTGTCCTTCGAGGCGCAGCTCGAAGCACGGGTGCTGATGATTTCGTCGAACAACATCCTCAAGCCGTCCGATGGCCGCCCGGTGGCGGAGCCGTCGCAGGATATGGTGCTGGGCTCGTACTGGCTGACCAAGCTGCCGCCGTCGGTGGAGGAGCTGAAGGTGGGCAAGCCGGCCCCGGCATGGGACAAGACGAAGTACTTCGGCTCGCTGGCCGAAATCGAGATGGCGCTGCTGCACCGCTCCATCCGGTTCCATTCGGCGATCCACTTCTGGTACCAGCCGCCACGCGATTCGGTGGAGAACAAGCCGCACTGGGTGAAGACCACCGCGGGCCGGGTGCTGTTCAACAGCATCCTGCCGCGTCAGGTGGTGGTGAACCACGGCTTCCGCAATGCGCTGATGAAGAAGAAGGCGCTGTCGGAGCTGGTGCTGCAGAGCTACCGCGAAGCCGGTCTGTCGGACACGGTGGTGTTCCTCGACCGCCTGAAGGAGTTCGGCTTCCGCTATGCGACCCAGGGCGGCGTCTCGATCGGCGTCGAGGACCTGGAGATCCCGAAGGAGAAGATCACGCTGCTGGAAGAGGCCGACAAGCGCGTCGCCCGGTTCCAGCGGGCCTACAACACCGGCCAGATCACCTTCGGCGAGCGCTACAACAAGGTGATCGACGCCTGGACCCATGCGAACAACGATGTGGCCGAGGCGATGGTCAAGCACATGGCCGCCAGCCGCGGCGGGTTCAACCCGGTGTTCATGATGTTCGACTCCGGCTCCCGCGGCTCGCGCGATCAGATCCGGCAGCTGGCCGGCATGCGCGGCCTGATGGCCAAGCCGCAGAAGAAGCTCACCGGCGGCATCGGTGAAATCATCGAGAGCCCGATCAAGTCCAACTTCCGCGAGGGCCTGACCGGCCTCGAGTACTTCATCTCGACCCACGGCGCCCGCAAGGGCCTGGCCGACACGGCGCTCAAGACGGCCGATGCCGGTTACCTGACCCGCCGCCTGGTGGACGTGGCGCAGGACGTCACGATCACCGAGGAGGATTGCGGCACGATCCAGGGCCTCGAAATGTCGGCGC
Organism: Gemmatimonadota bacterium; assembly: GCA_031413355.1. Taxonomy (GTDB): domain Bacteria; phylum Gemmatimonadota; class Gemmatimonadetes; order Gemmatimonadales; family GWC2-71-9; genus JADJOM01. The sequence continues at coordinate 2,371 of JANOFA010000314.1, forward strand.
TGAAGGAAGGCGAAGACATCATCGAGTCGCTGCGTGAGCGGGTGATCGGCAGCGTGGCCTCGGAGGATGTGTTCGATCCGCACGCGCTGGACGATCATGGCGACCAGAAGCTGCTGGTCCAGGCCGGCGCGCTGATTGACGAGGAAATCGCCAATCAGATCGAGGAGTCGGGCATCGAAAAGGTGAAGATCCGTTCGGTGCTTACGTGCGAGTGTCGCCGGGGCTGCTGCCGGATGTGCTACGGCCGGAACCTGGCCACCATGGACATGGTGGACATGGGCGAGGCGATCGGCATCCTGGCGGCGCAGTCCATCGGCGAGCCGGGCACCCAGCTGACGCTGCGGACGTTCCATATCGGCGGTGCATCGTCCCGCATCGCGGAAGAAGCCGAACGCCGGGCCCGCGCGAGCGGCCTGGTGAAGTACACCGCCGGCCTCGAGTACGCCGACGTGCCGGTCGAGTACGAGGACGGCACCAAGGCGATGACCCGGATCGCGCTGACCCGCGAGGACGAGTCGGCCGACGAGGAGAACAAGGAAGGCATCCTGGTGGTCGACGCCGCGGATCCGAAGAAGGTGCTCAATCGGTATCCGGTGCCGGAGGGCGCGCTGATCCAGGTCAAGGAAGGCGATACGGTGCAGGGGAAGATGTCGATCCTCTACACCTGGGACCCGTACAACGACCCGAGCATCCTCAAGCTCGAGGGCGAGCTGCGGTGGAAGGATCTGGTACCCGGCTCGACGTTGCGTGAGGAGCTGGATGAGTCGACCGGGCTGCGCTCGCTCGTCGTCATGCAGGACCAGGACAAGGAGCTGCACCCGTCAGTGCTGGTCTACGCGCCGAATCGCAAGGATCCGCAGGAGTACATCCTGGCGGAGGGCTCGCGGATCATCCTGGGTTCCGATACCGACCAGATCACCCGCGCGATGGACCTGCCGCCCGAGGCCAACCCGTGGTCGTCCAAGTTCAAGGTGGACGAGTATCCGGTGAACGTGGCGTGGCCGAGCAAGAGCAAGAAGGAAGCAAAGGACAAGACAGTCTATCTCTCGCCGCCGGTCAAGGTGACCCGCGGTGTGACCGTGACCAAGATGCCGCGGCAGGCGTACAAGACCCGCGACATCACCGGCGGCCTCCCGCGCGTGGCGGAGCTGTTCGAGGCCCGTCGGCCAAAGGATCCGGCGACGATTTCGGAGATCGATGGCAGCGTGAAGTTCGGCGAGATCAAGCGCGGCAAGCGCGAGATCTACGTCTACCCGGTCGTTGACCCAAAGGCCAAGGGCGAGCCCGAGCCGCCGCAGCTCTATGAAGTGGCGGCGGGTAAGCACCTGCGCGTGCACGAGGGCGACCGGGTCCGTGCCGGCGACCGCCTCACCGAAGGGCCGGTGAATCCGCACGACATCCTGCGGATCAAGGGCCCGCGCGCGGTGCAGGAATACCTGCTCAACGAAGTCCAGGAAGTGTACCGCCTGCAAGGCGTGCGGATCGCGGACAAGCACATCGGCTCGATCGTCCGCCAGATGCTGCAGAAGGTACGCGTCACTGATCCGGGTGACACCGACTTCCTCGAAGGCGAGACCGTCGACAAGGTGGTCTTCCGCGACGAGAACGACCGGGTGCTCAAGAAGAAGCAGCATGCGGCCCAGTCGGAGCCGGTCCTGCTCGGCATCACCAAGGCATCGCTGACCACGCAGTCGTTCATCTCGGCGGCGTCCTTCCAGGAGACCACCCGCGTCCTCACCGATGCGGCGATCCGCGGAGCCAAGGACGACCTCCTCGGCCTCAAGGAGAACATCATCATCGGTCACCTGATCCCGGCCGGTTCCGGCATCTTCCGCTACGCTGAGATCGACATTCAGCCGCCGGAAGGGTACGAGGCCCCGCCGCCGGCGCCGGAGGTTCCGGCACCGGAGCCCACCCCGATTGCGGCTGCGCTCGCCGCGATCACCGGGGATGACGATTTGTAACCCGTGATCGTATCCGGGTTGGGGTCGACCGGCGGTCGACCCCTCCCCGGATGATCGAGTGGCGGAATGTCTTAGGCCGGGCGGTCCCGAAGGGGATTGCCCGGTTTTTTCGTATCTGCCCGGGGGCGATTAATTGGATGGATGATCTATTGGGGCGACCCGGTGGGTCGCCCCTGCTTCGGCACCGCCCGGGAATTTGGTGGCGTGCATTCCAATCCACCGTCTCACACACGCCACAGGCAGCCGCGCCACACCCCCGTCGTGAGATTCGTTACTCCCCGACTCACTATTCATCTGCCGCCTGTGACCTGAGACACCTCACCCACCACAGCTTTCCCCTACTGTACCGATCCCCATCTCATCTGATCCCCGTTACCCCGGTGCGCCTGGCACCGAGGAGAGCGAGTCATGGCGACCTTCCTCCGCAACTTCCGCAAGAGCGGCTCGACCGATGACCTGGCCGAACTGCAGCAGCTCGCGACTCGGCTCGAGGCCCGGTTCGCCACCCTTACCGAACTCGTCTCCCACGCCGATCGCTCCATCGGTCAGCTCCAGCGATTGAGCGGGCTCGGCGAGCGGGTGAACACCCTCGAGCGGCAGCTCACCGCGGTCGAGCAGGTGATGGGACGGCTCACCAGTGCCGAGAGCCAGCTCGAGAAGCTGGATGGCAGCTACCAGCGGCTGGAGCGCCAGTTCGCTGAATCGGTGGACGGTGTCGCCCGCGCCCGGAGTGAAGTGTCGGAACTGCAGGCCTCCCTGGCTGGCGCGAGCCGCATCAAGGAGGAAGTCGCGTCCGTGCTCACGCTGCATGAACCACTGCGACAGCTGCGGGGCGATTTCGATGCGCTGCAGGGCCTGGGTGAGTCCCACCGCACGGAGCTTGCCCGCATGCGGGAACAGCATGACACCACGATCGGGCAGTACCGTGCTGCCGCCACCCGAATCCAGCAGTTCGACGATGAATGGCAGCGCGTCACCCGGACGCTGACCGAGACCGGCCATCGCATCGCCGGACTGGAACAGCTGCTGGTGGATTTCTCGCCCGCCGCCGAGACGATCGCGCAGGTGCGGCGCGAGGTTGCCACCGCCCGCGCGACCGCCGACCAGCTGGGGCAGAAGGTGGCGTTGCTCGATCAGCAGCGGGAGTTGGTCGATCGGGCGTCAGCCAAGCTGGAGCATCTCAGCGTCCTGATGCAGCGGACCGATGCGGGTCTCGATCGGCATGCCGAGCTGGAGCGGATGCTGACCGAGGTGCGGCGCCAGGTCGAGGCGGCCAGCGTGGGGCAGGGAGGGCTGCAGGAACGCACCCGCGCTCTCGCGGAGCAGCTGGCCCAGCTGGAGACGGCGCAGCTGCAGGCCGAACGGGGGCTCACGCTGGTGCGGGATGCGCTGGAGCAGAACGCCGAGCGTATCGCCACCGATGGCCGCAGCGCCGACGGGATCAATCAGCGGGTCGGTGAGTTGCGACAGAGCCTGGCCGAATCAGAAGCGCGCCTCGTCACCTTGACGACCAATACCCATGCGATCAGTGGTGCCGCCGCCAAGGCGGATGTGCTGGTCGGTCAGGTGCAGCAGCTCACCATCGGCCTGCAGCAGGTCACGGATCTGGGCGGCCGGGTCGGGGCGAGCCTCGTGGACCTGGAACGCATGGAGGAGGTGCTGGTCGG
>JANOFA010000315.1:0-4282 GCA_031413355.1 Gemmatimonadota bacterium
CCCCGACTCCGCCCCCTACCCCACCCTCATCGAAGACCACTAGCGACCGCGCGCCCCACCACCGCCACCGCCGGGACCACCCCGGCCCCCAGCGCCACCAGCCGGGCCACCCCGACCACCGCCGCCCTGACCACCACCGCCATGGCCGCCCCGACCGCCGCCGCCCTGACCACCGCCCCCAGGGCCACCGCGGCCGCCGCCGCCACCCCCCGGCCCGCCGCGCGGCGGACGGGTCGGATCCTCGTACTTCCGGGTCTTGGCCAGCTCTTCCGCCTGCTTCGCGGCGATGCGGATCATCCGCTCAGGGCTCTCCGCCTTCATGATCTCGCGCTTGGCACCCGCAGTGAAGGTCACCTTGCCGTCCACCACCTCGGAGGTCAGCGGCCGGCCGGTGGTGAGCTCATAGCACCCCAGCACGTTTTCCCCGGCGCCCTGCGCCGCATTGATCCGCTCGGCGAGGGCATCGCGACTCGGCAGCCCCTCCAGCGTGACCGCCGGCTTGCCGAACGGGGTGATCGGCTGAAGCAGCAGCGCTACCTTGGCGCCGGTAACGGACGGGGCAATGCGGACTTCCTTTCCGCCGACTTCCTGAGCCCAGCGGTGGGCCTCACGCTCGGCCGGCGAGGCCTGGACGGCCTTGGGCACGGCGGGACCGGACTTGGCCGCCGGAGCCTTCTTCTGCTCCTGGTTGCGGCGAATGGCCTTCAGGTATTCTGGTTCGTCGTTTGACACAGCGGTATCTCCGTCAGGCAACTTGGCGTGTTTCGGGAGGGAGAAGATACACCGGGGCCGGGGTGGTGGGGAGGTGGGAGGCTAAGCCATCAGCCATCAGCAGTCAGCCGTCAGGTGGCAGGGAGCAGGTGGCAGGGAGTAGGTAGCTGGTAGCTGGTGACAGGTAGCAGGTAGGTAGCATGTGACCGTGTGGGGCAGGCGTCCCGCCTGCCCAGCGCGTGATCTCACTCCGCCCATCCTGACCAGGCGGCTCGCCTGCCCCTACCCCTCACCGCTTCAAACTCCGCAACACTAGCCCTCGTGAGTCCTACCTCGTCAGGGATTCTATCGCTTGGTCACCATCACCCACAAACCGTAGAACAGCAGGCCCGTCGCGGCCCAGCCCACCACCGACCACCGCAGAAAGAGCCGGCGGATGACCGCGGCATCCGTCGCCCGCTCCATCTTCCACTGGGCCGGGAGCAGCAGCACCAGCCAGAGCAGCGTGGAAAGTACCAGGGCGCCGATGCCGTGCCGGATCCATGGCAGGTCGCGCCACGGCAGCCCGGACTGGCGTAGCAGGAATATGCCGGTGATGGTCAGCAGCGTTCCACCACCCAGCGTGAAGATCAGGTCGGTCCAGAGGATGGCCCGCGCGATCGGTCGAAACGGGACCGTCCCCATTCGCCACCAGCGGTACATGTAGTACGCCCACAGGCCGGTCACCGTCACGTTGCCGACCAGCAGCACCGCGCCAGCCACGTGCAGCGCCTTCACGACGGCGTAATCAACCATTGCGACGCTCGAAGGGTCCCCGGAGAAGACCCAGGGCGTGACGCACCCGGTCCAGCCGTTTGTTGATCGACAGGCGGCCGGGAATAAGGATGTCGAACTCCTGGACGGTTTCCAGCGCCAGCCGCTGATCGAGCTGGTCCACCGTCGCCTGCAGCCGCCGTTCAATCTCGAGGGCCAGTTCGCGGCGGGCACGCTTCATCGTCGAGCTGTCCGCCTCACCGCTCGCCGCTGCGTCGCCGACCACCCATGACTCCCCCAGCCACGCAAACGCCTCCGGCAGCTGTTCGCCGAGGTAGCGATAGCGGAAGGCCACCGGCCAGATCGTCACCGGCTGCCCGAGCGCCAGTGCGACATGCGCCGCACCGCGCTCGGTCTCCCGAATCGGGGCGTCAGGTGATGAACGGGTGCCCTGCGGAAAGACCCACAGCCCGGTCAGCGGCCGACGCAGATGGCGCCCTGCCACTGCAAGATCAGCGTATGCCGCGGGCGCGGAATCGCGCCGCATCGGCAGGGCGCCGATGAACTTGAACATCCAGTAGCGATCGAGATTCACCGCCTCCATGAGGATGTGGAAGTGGAGGCCGAGGCGGGCACCGACCAGATATGCGAGAAAGCCGTCCCACCAGTTGGTGTGGTTCACGACGAACAGGATGGGTCCCGCTGGTACCGCCGTCACGGCGGGCCGCACCGGCCCCAGATGCACCGCCGTGAACTGCTGCTGGAACAGCCCGCGCAGATATCGCGCAAAGCCCTGCGCCGCGAATCGGCCCGGCGGCGCTGGCGGCACATCGGTCGGGACGGATGGGTTCAGGAGGACACCGGCAGCAGCGTGGCGCGAACGGCACGCTCGGCCCACACCGCGCGACCGAGGATGACGAGCTTGCGGCGCAATGGGACGTAGGCCCGGGTGCGGAAGACGTCGTAGTCCATCCGTTCGATCACGTCGAGGATGCCCGCATAGGTCTGCTGCAGCAGTCGCACCGTGAGTCGTGAGCCGTCGTCCGGGAAGAGCGGCACCACCGCGTCGGCGGCATCGAAGTACTGCCTGGCCCGGCGCACCTGAAAGGCGAAGAAGGCCCGGAGTTCCGGCGTCATGCGGCGCCGCTCGAGGTCCGTCCGGGAGAGCCCCCACTGCGCGAGTTCATCGGCGGGGAGATACACCCGGTCATCGTCCAGATCTTCGCGTACATCGCGCAGCACGTTCGTCAGCTGCATGGCGACTCCGAGGCCGACGCCGAGTTCCTGAAACCGGTTCGGCGCCGCACCGAGCACCGGCCCGAGCATCAGCCCGACGCCGCCGGCCACATAGCGGCAGTACTGGTGCAGCGTGGGGAAATCCGGGATCTCCACCTGGCCGAGGTCCATGGCAACACCATCGAGCAGCTCGAGCAGCGGGGCCAGCGGAATCGGGTGACTTGCCAGGGTGTCATGCAGCGCCAGCCAGCGATGATCGTCCGGTGCCTGACCGGCATGCATCCGGCGCACGAGATCGCCCAGCACGAGCAGCTCGGTCCGCACCTCGCCGACGGGCCGGTCGCCCCGCTGATCGACCAGGTTGTCGGCGTGACGGCAGTAATCGTAGATGGCGAAGATGGCCCGCTTCTTTACCGGCGGCAGGAACCGACTGGCAAAGTAGAAACTCTTGGCCCAGTGCGCGGTGACCTGTTCCGCCCGGAGGTAACTCCGCTGCAACGCATGATCTGTCATCGGACGGGCGCCTCCTGGAGAATCCGTTCCGCGACGCACTCGGCCGAAATCAGGACCATCGGCACGCCGCACCCCGGATGCGTGCTCTGCCCGACGAAGTAGAGATTCTGGTACTTCGCGTGACGATTGTGCGGCCGGAAGTAGCCAATCTGGCTGATGCCGTGCGCCAGCCCGAAGGCCTCGCCGCGCAAATTGCCGTATCGAGTGGTGAAGTCGGCCGGTGTCACCACCTTCTTGGTCACGATGTGCTTCCTGAGATCGGTCAGACCGAAGGCCTCAAGTCGCTCAAGAGTCCGGGCCTCCACTTTCGGCCCCTCCACCGACCAGTCGATCGGGTGGGCCGGGTCCTGGCTCGGTGCGAGCACCAGCACGAAGAGGTTTTCGCAGCCTGGTGGCGCCTGCGACGGGTCCGTCCGGGTCGTCGCCACCAGGTAGAACGGCGGATCGTCCGGCATCCTGTGATGCACGAACAGGTCGTCGCAGTTCTGCCGCAAATCCCGCGACACCGCAAGGTTGTGATGCAGGATCTGCGGGTAGGTGCGGTTGACGCCGAGGTACAGGAGCACCACCGAGCAGCTGAACTCCTTCTTCTCGATCCTGGGATAGGGCTCGCCGACGATGCTGTCGTAGGTGTAGGGCAGATCGCTGTTGGCGACCACGATGTCCGCCGTGACCCTGCCGCCCTCCTCCAGCAGTACGCCGCTCACCCGGTCTCCGGACTTCTCCAGCCCGGTGACCGTCGTCTCGTAGCGATACTCGACCCCCAGCTCGCGGCCGAGTCGCTCCAGCGCCCGCGCCAGACTGTGCATGCCGCCCATGGGATAGTGAATCCCACCGGCCATCTCGGTGTACGCCAGCAGGCCGTAGATGGCCAGCGAGTCGTAGGGCGAGAGGCCGAGATAGAGCGATTGAAAGGTCAGCGCCTGCTGCAGGCGCTCATCCTTGAAGTACCGCTTCACCATTTTCTGCACAACTCTACACTGACACCTGGACGCCGCGCCATCGCTACGGTTTCGACAATGCCAACATTGATCCGGCGTTGCCAGAATCAAAAGTCCTGCAATGGTAC
>JANOFA010000316.1:0-4752 GCA_031413355.1 Gemmatimonadota bacterium
CGGCGAAGCGCACCACAAGGGCATAGACCACGCCAGCGGTGGACCCGCGACGGAACTGCTCTACTGTTACCACTCCTGCAGCGCTTCAGCCCTCTAGCCTGCCACCAGGCGGCTTCAGCCGCCTTCGCTAGTGAGTCAGAGCTTCAGCTCTGCCGCCGAGAGCGGGAAACGGGACTCGAACCCGCGACCCCAACCTTGGCAAGGTTGTGCTCTACCAACTGAGCTATTCCCGCGAATGCGCCAGAGAGTGTACCAACCGGCCTGCACCTGCGCAACCAGATCGTTCAGGCATGTCGCCAGCGACGGTACTGGCACAACCTGCGGGGCTGGAGAGTGGAGGCGAGGGGGATCGAACCCCTGACCTCGTGAATGCCATTCACGCGCTCTCCCAACTGAGCTACGCCCCCATTATATTAGCGCGCCCCGCTGGCTCCCCGGTGGTTTGAAGAGCACGACAAACTACTTGGCCGCCCTCGGGCATGTCAACTGCCATATGAACTCTCGGTGAAGCTGGAGGGTGACGTCCCGTCATGACGAAGCGTGCCGGCGAGGGCAAGGCGGGCAAGGCCCGCCCCGCGACCACCCAGGAGACCGGCGCGTCCGCGCCCCACTCCCGGAAGGGCGTCGCTCCTGCACCAAAGCCGCAGGTTCCGCTCTCCCCCGTCCAGCAGATCCTCGCCAGCGCGGAGCCCGGCAAGGCCCGCAAGGCCCGCCGGGAGACCTCCAAGTCGCTCGGCGTCTACGATTCCGATCGCGATATCCTCGACCAGTATCTCTACGAAGTCAGCCTGACCCCGCTGCTTACCCGGCCGCAGGAGATCGCCATCGCCAAGCTGGTGCGAGAAGGCGACGCCGAGGCCATGAACGAGCTGGTCAAGCGCAACCTGCGGTTCGTCATCTCCGTCGCCAAGAAGTACCAGAACCGGGGTCTCGCGCTCACCGATCTGATCGGCGAGGGCAACATCGGGCTGCTCACCGCCGCGCGGAAGTTCGATCCCGACCAGGGCGTCAAGTTCATCTCCTACGCCGTCTGGTGGATCCGCCAGGCCATCCTGGCCTCGCTCGCCCGGCAGGGCCGCACGGTGCGGGTGCCGCTCAACCGCACGGCGGATCTGTCGCGCGTCGTGCGGACGGCGGAGGCGCTGCGTCAGGAGCTGCGCCGGGAGCCGACTCCGGAGGAGATCGCCAAGTCGACCGGCCTCTCGGTGGAAGTGGTCCAGTCGCTCGCCGCCCTCAACACCGCCGAGGTGCGGCTCGACGCGCCCATGGATATCGACGGCGACCGCACGATGATGGATCGGTTCGTCGCGGAGGACCAGGCCGACGCCGAGGAAGAGGCGATGGACCGGTTCCTGACCGAGGAAATCGAGACCGCGCTCAACACCCTGCCGCCCCGCGACGCGAAGGTGTTGCGGCTCTACTTCGGCCTCGATGGCGGACGGGAGCACACCCTCGAGGAGATCGGCGGCATGCTTGGCGTGACCCGCGAGCGCATTCGCCAGCTGCGCGATCGCGCGCTGAAGCGGCTGCGGGAGGGCGACGTGGGACGCGCACTGGCATCGTTCGCGGCGTAAACCGGGAGGGGGGAGCCGTCGGGCCGCCCGGCGAATGCACCATCACGCGGGCCGACACGATGTCGGCCCGCGTCGCGTTTCCCGGCCGTCGCGTGCGGCCTATCGCGATCCCGGTGGCCCACATACCTTAGCCCCGTGTCCTCCCGTGCTCCCCAGGGCCGCTCGCTCAGATGGCGCATCGCGCGCGTCGGGCGCGGGGCCGTCCAGACCGGTCGCGCGCTCGCGGATTTCCGCACCTGGGCGCCGCTTCTCGCCGTCCAGATGCGACGGCTGGGCGTCGACTCCGTGCCGATCGCGCTGTTCATCGCGGTCTTCACCGGCATCGTCCTCTCGCTGCTCTCCAAGTACATCTTCACCGGTGCCGTGCCGCTGTATTTCGTCGGCGCGCTGGTGGGCAAGACGATCATGATGGAGCTGGGGCCGGTGCTCACCGGTCTCGCCCTCGCCGGTCGGGTCGGCGCCAATATCGCCGCCGAAATCGGCACGATGCGGGTCACCGAGCAGGTCGACGCCCTGGAGACGCTGGCGTACAATCCGCACAGCTATCTCGTGGTCCCGCGGGTGCTGGCCGGCGCGCTGATGTTCCCGGTCATCACCGCGCTTGCCATGACCGTCGGCGTGGCGGCGGGGTGGTTCACCGCGATCAACCTGCTTGATCTGTCGTCGCTCGAGTTCGTGAAGGGCCTGAAGCTCTTCTACCGGTTCAAGGACATCTGGTTCGGGCTGCTCAAGGCGGCGAGCTTCGGGGCGGTGGTGACGCTGGCCGGCTGCGTGCAGGGTCTGAAGACCCAGGGTGGCGCAGAAGGTGTGGGCCGCAACACGACCCGCGCCGTCGTGATCGGCTGCGAGGCGATTCTGGTCCTGGACGCCTTCTGGGCCCTGGTGCTGCTGTGATCCGCTTCACCGAGGTTCACAAGGCGTTCGGCAGCAAGATCGTGCTCGAGGGCATGACGCTCGACATCCCCGAGGGCCAGACGACGGTGATCATCGGCTTCTCGGGCACCGGCAAGAGCGTCGCGCTCAAGCACATCGTCGGCCTGCTGCAGCCGGACAGCGGCACGGTGGAGGTCGACGGCCGGAACGTGAGCGAGCTCGAGCCCGCCGCGCTCAGCGCCCTGCGGGGCGAGATCGGCTACGTCTTCCAGTTCGCCGCGCTGTTCGACTCCATGACAGTGGCCGACAACCTCCGGCTCGGCCTCACGCGGCGGGGCCTCGATCCGGAGACGATCAGCCAGCGGATCCGGGAGAGCCTGGCCCTGGTGAATCTGCCGGGCGCCGAGGCGCGCTTTCCGGCGGAGCTCTCCGGCGGCATGCGGAAGCGGGTCGGGATCGCCCGCGCGATTGCCCTCAGGCCGCGCTACATTCTGTATGACGAGCCCACCACGGGCCTCGATCCCGTCACCTCCGCGGTCATTGATGAACTCATGGTCCGCGCCCGGCAGGAGCTGGGGGTGACCGGCGTCGTCGTCACTCATGACATGCGCAGCGCCACGACCGTGGGAGATCGTATCGCCATGCTGCACCAGGGCCGCATCCGGCAGGTGGGGACCATCGGGGAGATCCGCGCCACCGACGACCCGGTGGTGCGGAATTTCATCGAGGGCCGACCCGTCGATGCCGACCGGTTCCTCCCGCTCGGGCCCGCCGCATGAAACGGGGCAACGAGTTCCTGGTCGGGCTGGTCCTGCTCGTCGGGCTGGCGGTCGTGGTGGCCGGTGCGCTGTGGCTGTCCGAGGCCAACATCGGCAAGCGCGAGTCGCTGCATGTGAGCCGGTTCCGCACCGTCGGCGGGCTGGGGCCCGGCGCGCCGGTGACCTACCGCGGTGTGCGGGTGGGCCGGGTGGAGGCGATCCGGCTGGCGGATGATTTTGTCGAAGCCGACCTGACGGTGTATCAGGGCGTGGAGCTGCCGGCCCGCCCCGCAGTGATCGCCGCGTCGCAGAGCCTCTTCGGGGAGTGGTCCGCCACGATCGTCTCGCGGGACCAGCCGCAGGAAGATCCCAACGTCCGCCAGATGCTGGCCGAAACCGCAAAACCCGGGGGCGATCGCTGGCCCGGCGCCACCCTGCCCGATGTCGGCCAGCTCACCGCCCAGGCCGGTCGCATCGCCACCGATATCGCCACGGTCGCGCAGCGGGTGACCGAGACCTTCGATTCCTCGGCCGTGGCCGAGCTGCGACAGAGCTTCAAGAACTTCGGCGATATTTCGAGCCAGCTCGCCCGCTTCACCACCGAACAGACCACCAGGCTGGACGGGGTCACGGTCAATGCGGAGCGGATCTCCAACGAGGTGCTCGACGCCTCGACCCGGCTGGATGCCACCATGCAGCGCATCGACAGCGCGACGCGCGACGGGCAGATCCAGGAGATCGTGGGGAACACGCGGGTGGGGACGGCCAACCTGAAGGATGCCTCGGCGGACTTGCGGGAGCTGCTCGCCACCGCGCGCGGGCAGCAGGCGACGCTGGTGCATACGCTCCTCGCCGCCGACAGCGTGCTCTCCGCCATCCAGGCGGGGAAGGGCACGGTGGGACTCCTCGCGCGTGATCCCGCGCTGTACAATGAGTCGATCGAGACGATGCAGGAGATGCGTCGCCTGCTGTCCGACATCCAGGCCAATCCACGCAAGTACTTCAAGTTCTCGGTGTTCTGATGGCGAAACCCAAGCGCAAGGCGGAACGGGAAGTCAGCGCCGGCGGAATTGTCTTCCGCCGCGGCGCCGAAGTGCACGCCCGCTTCCTCCTCATCCGTGATCCGTACGAGCATTGGGGCTTCCCCAAGGGTCACCTCGAAGGCGAGGAGACGCCGGCCCAGGCGGCGGAGCGCGAGACCATGGAGGAAACCGGTCTGGACGACCTGCGTCTGCACGGCCCGATCCGGATCATCGACTGGCACTTCCGGTTCAAGGGCCGCTACATCCACAAGTTCTGCCACTTCTTCCTGTTCGAAAGCCCGGCGGCGCCGGTCGTGCCCCAGCTGGATGAGGGGATCACCGATCACCGCTGGCTCATGCTGGACGAGGCACTCGAGACCCTCTCCTACGACAACGCGCGCGGCGTGCTGAAGCGCGGCGGAGAGATGGCCCGCACCCTCGTGGCAGTCGGTGCCGGGCGGGCGCCCCGCCCGGAACGGGAGCCGGCGCCGGCCCTGCCGGAGGATTGAGATGCCTGCGGTGGTC
>JANOFA010000317.1:0-9791 GCA_031413355.1 Gemmatimonadota bacterium
AGGCTGTTCTACCTTAACTAATGGAAGGCAGTAGGCACTATCTACACTGATGTTTTCTTTGTCGATGTTGAAGCTGGTTTCAGTACAAGGGGCTGTAGTAACGGTTGCTGCAGGTGTTCGGTCCCACACTTGTTCTTCGTCCTCGGACACGTGTTCTCGTAAGTCGTTGCCAAGTTGACAATTCTGTCTGCTGCTAGGATAGTCGCAGGATTCACAGTATTCAGTGGGGTTATCCATGCTCATCTCGTTGTAGGTGGGTGGCGGGGGAGCTTCGATCCCTTTCATAGCCAGATGATGGAACGGCTCTGGAGCCGTCGCTGGCCACACGGGGAGACGTGGGTCACCCGATTTCACCCTCACCGAGGCGGGGTGGCCTACTCGCTCAGGGAAAGTGGTGTCCGGCCCGACTCCTGGGACCTGATTGGATGCTTGAAGAGAGTCAGGACACGGCGAAGGTAGCAGATGGTCTAAAGACGGTCTCGAATACTTGGCCAAGAATCCGACATACGACAGGAGGGATCACACGTGGCGCTAACACGAGAAGAGGACCTGAGCCGGCTACAGAATGCCGAACGAGCCAAGAAGTCCGCAGAGGAGACGATCCACGAGATTCGGAAGAAGTGGGAGTTGCCTGATGCGATTCTCGTCGGCGGGGGAGGTGATGCATCGACTGATCCGGCAGGGCAGTTGGAGAAAGAGGATCAGAATGCTGTCCTCTTCGACAAACTGAGTTCGGCCGAGCGCACCGCCCTGTACATGACCGACCGACCGCGATGGCAGGAGATTATGCGAGCCAAGGAAGCGGCAGGCATTCGAAAGCTGTTCCGAGGGAACCCATGACCCCTGAAGGTGCCGCGCACATCCTGAAGGAGCTTCGTGGAGAGGAAACGGTTGCTGAAAGTCGAGACCTGACCGCTCTGGAGCGACGATTTGTGGAAGAGTTCTTCTCAGGGGAACACGCCCAGAACGGAACGCGGTCGTGGATGGTCGTGTCCCCCCAGAGCACCTACGCCACCGCCTCCGTCACGGCGAGTCAACTGTTGAAGTTACCTAAGGCCAAGAGGTATCTGGCGGAGCTACATCGGGTCGCGACAGAAGCCATTGCTGCTGACCTCCTCCCATGGGTTGACTTGCTCCCAGCAGCACAAGCCGTCATCCTGGCGACTGTCCAAGGGAGACTCCGAAGCCGCCTCGCCTTTGAGGCCGCTACCTACCTGACGAATCGAGTGCTGGGGATGCCAACGGCGACCGTTGACGTTCAGGTGGCGAACCGGGATAGGATTGCGAATGGTACCCGAGCCTTCACCACCCGAGTACTGGAAGAGCACTCCCGGAGAAAACGATTGGCCATCGGTCCAGGTACATCACTGAAAGAGTTGTCCAGACGTGCGGATGACGCGAGTTGTCCGACTAGATCGGGAGTACGCTCTGTCGAGCCTCCCGCTGGAATTCCAGCTCTAGGGGGTTCAAGTGGCGAGTGAAGGCTCCGACCTCCCGTTCGCGCCGGAGTGGGTCGCGGAGCTCGCCGCGTCCGGTGCCATCTGCGAGCGCTGCGGGGGCATCCACCAGACGAGCGTCGACCAGCTGATACTGGCGTTGCGCGCCAAGAGAATCAGCGGCCTAGCGATCCCTTGGTGCACCTGCGTCGAGTGCTCCGTCTGCCAACATCTCGATGAGGCCACCGCGACGATGGTCCGACGATTAATACAAAAACAGCGCGCGCGCTCCCCTACTACGGAGACCTGACCTGATGAGCCAACCCCAATTGCGCGATCGGAAGAACACAGCGGGAAGCGCTGGCGAGAACGCGGCATCTCGCAAGGACTCCGATCCACCCGGTATGAGTGGACCGGGTAACGGAGTAGTGGAAGAAGAGCGCGAGATCACCAAGCGAACGGTTGCCGCCATTGCCGCCCAAATCACAACCGTGGAGGGTGACCTTCGCGGGCTAGAAACTCGACTGGATGGCGCGTCCCTCGCCGGAACGGAACGAGAGAAGCTGAGGTCCCAGAGGCGGGAACTACGGCAGAGGTTGGAGGACCTGAGAGAAGATCACGAAGACGGCCATCGCCGCCTTGAGGCCGTGAAGCTAGAACTCCAGCAGATCGCGGTACAAGGCGCACATGCCCGGCGAGTCATGCTCCACAAACAGGGGGCCGAAGTCGCGACTGAAATCAGGAAGGTGGTGCATTCGCTAGACGACCTCTTCCACCGCTGGCGCCAATACCGCGACGAGTCCCGACTTGCGGTGGATGTAGTAAGGTCTATCGCCCCAGATCGGGTCAATGAGTTGCCGACATTTTCGTACGCGTGCGGAGTTGATGCGACCTTCGAGGCAGTGATCAGTCAAGTCTGCGCAGAAAGTCACAAAAAGGAGCGGGAACTCGCCAAGCGGGTGACGCTGGCGGTAGGACAGCAGTAGAAAACACTGAGGGTCAGGGACCCCAACCGCCGAGGTCTGATCCCTGACCCTACACCTGAGAACCGGAAAGCGCGGGCCACAGATGCGTAACCACCGTGTAGTGCGCCGTGAGTGGACTCATGCCGAGGGATCGTTTCGCCACCGCGTGCGACTCTTCCAAGAGGAAGGAAGAAACATCTGCCTTGAGATCCGTGACTGGAGGCAACCGACTGCATATCGGTACCGGACTCTCAGTCTCGGCCATGGCGACCGCGACCGAGCCATCCGGCATGCTCATGTGTTGGTCAGGTACTGGCGGAGGTTTGAGGTTCCTCCAAGACTTGTGTGGAGAAGGGGGCGTGGCCCGCTACCAAGCCAAGCCGCCTGATACGGAAACAGGCGTCCGTGGTGATGTACCCTCGCAAGTTTCAAGGAGGTTGCGGAGCCTACAGGTTGGAGGTGTCCAAGCTTTGCCACCAGATCGGTGGTGGTGCCTTGGAGTGGGGTACCGGTATGGTGAGAGAGAGATCGTGAACGAGAGGGGCCGCCCGCCTCACACCAGAACAGAGCGAGAGCCCCAATCCCAACCGTTGGGTTGGACCGCTTCTGTTCTGGGTTTCGACCGAGAAGACAGAGACAATATCGCGTTCGAGTTGGCTCGCGACGGACTTCGCCCATAGGTATCGATCTTTGTCCCGAAGGGTCAGGTGTGATGGCGCCGCTAGCCTGATCGCATCAAGGTAGTCGCTGTACCCCTGCCAGACAGCTTCAAACTCTCGATTGCTACCGACCTCTTGAAAGTTGCCGAGCTGTTCGCACGCTCGAACGTCGTAGACGGTAAACTCATCCGGCCAAAGTACCGACAGAATCGCGCTGCCCATCGGGAGCAGAAATCCCCAGCCTTCCATCAGCAACCGTAGCCGTGCTTTGGCATTAGCGGCCCGGTAGAGATCCCGGGTCAGGTCGCAAACAATCTGCTGAAGCTCCTTCCGCCTCCCGGGATCGCGGTCGAGCAGGCGGCGAGCAACCCGCGACTTCGCCCGATTGGCTTTCCACACAACGATTGAGAAGAACTCGAATGCCCCCAACGATCCATCCTCATGGAAACGGCGGTGGACATCCTCGAAAAGGTACCGCTCCAAGTTGTAGTACCGCACGTAATCGAGTTCCACCGCAGACTCGACAGGCTGATGGGTCTGGGGAAAGTAGTGCTACTTCTATGCTGTCGCCACCCAGGATGCATAGGAGTAGCATGGGCCTCTGTGGCCGACCATGCGAACGCGCCCCTTCGAAGGGCGATTGGTGAACGACTCCGCACCCTGCGGATGGACGCCGGGAGTTCGTCTCAGGAGGCCCTGGCGCACAAAGCTGGAGTTCATCGTACTTACGTCGGGAGGCTTGAACGCGGGGAAAGCGGCGTGACCGTCGAGGCTCTCGCGGCAGTACTTTCGGCCCTCAACGTGAGTCTGGGTGAGTTCTTTAGCTCATTCAGGCAGGTGCCGGGACCACGGTCCCAGAGGCACCGCACCTGAGGTCACTATTAAGCCAAATGAGCCGCTGCTGATTATATATATAATCAATAGCTGCAACGCTTTACCACTTGACGCCAGCTCCATTTGCGAGTAGTTTGGCTCCAGCTCAACGGAGAAGCAGCAGCATACGAGACCCGTTGAGTCCAGTCACCCAAAGTGGGGTGCCTGATAGGTGACGTGACGATGCCCACACGTCCCCCGAATCGTGAGATATCACGGTTTGGGGGACGTTTTTCATTTTCCCCTGAGGTCCTTGATGAAACCTACCACGACTGAGCTCATCTGCCGGAAGGTCGATGAGTGGCGCCGGGATGCTGCCGTGCTGGATGAACGGGGAGCCGAGCGCGAAGCGGCGGTTCTGCGGTCCTGCGCGGACGAGGTCGAGGCCGATCTCCTCGCAGTCCGGGTGGTATCGCGTACCCCTACACGATAAACGCATGACAGCCCACCCTCTCGCCGACCAGTTCCGCCAGATTGCGGCCACGCTGCGTGAATCGGGTGCATCACAAGCAGCTGACGTGTGGGATGTGGCTGCGGCCCGAGTCGAGACCTATGAGCGAACCCGTGCCCTTGAGAGGCTTTCGCTCGCCGTCGCTTCGGAGGAGAGTGGGTACAGCCTGGATCACCTTGGCTACCTGATTAAGACTGGGGTGGTACCGAACGCGGGGGAGAAGTATTCCCCGCGAATCCTGAGGAGGGACCTGCCTCGGAAGCCCGGCGGTCGAGTGAGGTCGTCGAATCAAACGGCGGCCGGGGAACCAGACTTGGTGTCAAAGTCCTACGGACGAAGGGTTGATTAGC
Organism: Gemmatimonadota bacterium; assembly: GCA_031413355.1. Lineage (GTDB taxonomy): Bacteria > Gemmatimonadota > Gemmatimonadetes > Gemmatimonadales > GWC2-71-9 > JADJOM01. The sequence goes on from JANOFA010000317.1 coordinate 4,735, forward strand.
GTGTTGTAACACGTTGAAAGTGAAACACTTGCGTTCTCACTGAGGCAGCCGATGTATGCATTGCGATGATAACTATCGCATTTCGATTGGCTAGCTGTTCCTCGCACAAGGAGAACGAGATGAGCGACACGAATATCTGGACGCGTGATGGGCAAACCTTCAGCACTACGCTAGCGGCGCTCCAGGCTGCGGGCGGTGAACGCAAGGTCACGCTGCCGGATTCATCACTGAGGGTAGGAGACGTGGACTGGAAGGTCGTCCGTCAGAAAGACGGTACCACGGCGATGGCGAAGTCGATTCCGGCCAGAAACCTCGTAATCGTCATCGGCTAAGGGAGGGCTCGATGGATCGCGACAACGACATCACTGAGATAGTCCCCATCGTGGCCGGGCTTCTCGCCCAAGGGGCGAACGTGTTCCTCAAGATGACCTGCACATGCTGCGGGCAACGGATCACAGGAAGAGAATTGGGATTTGTGGCGATATGGGGAACGCGGGCTGGGTCAACGGATGCTGAAGCGAGGCAATCTGCGTGAGCCACTTCAAACCCTCGAAGCGAAAAAAGGTGTGGTCAGAGTCCATCGGCCCCTATGGCCACCGAGTTCGCCTGTACGAGGACCCTCGCAGCGGGATCATCTACGGCGAAATGCGGGACCCAAGCCGCTCAGGCCACTACCGGTGCGTCAGCCTTCGACATTGGGATCGTGAGCGTGCAATCGCTTGGGCCCACCAACAGGTCAACGAGTGGATGGAACGTGGTGAACACGCACGCACGCAGGTACCGACGCTCGCTCGAATCCTTAGCCTATACCTTGAACGCGAGACGCCAGCGAAGTGCGTATCCGAGCAGCAGGCGGATACGCGTCGGGCCAAGCTCTGGGCTCGTGTACTGGGCCCGCAGAAAGACCTCTCAAGACTGACGCTGCGAGAGTGGAATGAATTCATTGAGGCGCGGAGATCGGGAAGGATCGATTCGGAAGGAATTGTGACGCCTGCCGATCAGCGCGAGCCGGTTCGCGATTCTACGGTCGGAGGCGATCTCACCTTCTTGGTAACCGTGTGCCACTGGGCACGGCGTTGGAAGGAGGAGGACCGCCGCTTGCTTCCCGGCGACGATCCAACACTTGGTCTCCCTAGACCGAAGGAAAAGAATCCACGTCGACCACTGGTCACCGATGACCGTTTTGAACGCGTACGGGCAGCATCTGACAATGTGATGATGGTGCGCGGTCGGGGAAAGACCGCTAGAGTAGAGCGGAGCTACCTATCGGAGGTCTTGGACATTGCCCACGGCACCGGTCGGCGCATTTCTGCCATCCTCGCGCTCCGTTACCAAGACGTTCGGTGGCAAGACGGCAATCCGGCAGCCATCCAGTGGCCCGCAGATACTGACAAGCTCGGAAAGGAGTCGCTGGTGCCGGTGAATGGTGAGGTACGCCGAGCTCTCAATCGCATTTTCTCCGACCGCCCCGGCATCGGAGGTGGGTGTCTCTTCCCCGCCGTGAACGATCATTCAATACCGATAGCGACCGAAACCGTCGCACAATGGCTGCTGAAAGCTGAAGCGCTGGCAGGATTGCCGAAGCAGGATGGGTCCCTCTTCCACGCCTACCGACGCGGATGGGCCACGGCGAGGAAGCATCTTCCGATTCAAGACGTAATGGCCGCTGGCGGTTGGTCTGAGCCCACCACCTTACAGACCTGCTACCAACAGCCCGATGAAGCAACCCTGCTCAGAGTCGTGTCGGAACCCGCTGAGCTTCGGTCGGGCGCCCAGGATTCGTATGCCGGGCCTTCAACTTCCGCCCAGAGGTGATCCGCAGGCTAAGTCCGCCGCGGCATCCATCCGAAGGCCCACGGCCGGGCCGCCGGATGGTTGCGTGTGATCCACTTCCCGGCTAGGATATACCCCGCAGAAATGCCTCCCCAAGGGCGCCGGTGGGGCGCACAATATGTTGATAGCGAAAGTTCAGGGAGCCCAAAGAGACGAGGGGTTTTCAGCCAGCATAACCGCTTGATATCAAATAATTTCTGCCCCTTGGTGTAACTGGCAACACGCCTGACTCTGGATCAGGAGAGTCCTGGTTCGAGCCCAGGAGGGGCAATGCCTAGGGCGTGAAGCCCTAGGCCTTTTTATTGGGGCTCGCCCTGCGGGTCGAGCCCAGGAGGGGCAATGGCCGGCGCAACAGCGCCGGCCCGTTTGTTTGTGGGCTCGCCCTGCGGGTCGAGCCCAGGGCAGCGGCGGGCGTCTCCGCCCGCCGGGGCAATCGTTACCGCTTCGACCGCTTCACCCGCGCGATCTTCTTCTTGGCCGCCGGCTTCCGGTGGGCCATCGCGTAGGCTCGGAGCACCGCATTCATCCGGGTCTGGTAGCCCGGGCCCCCGTCCTTGAACCACGCCACCACTTCGGGGTCGAGCCGCAGAAAGACCCCCTTCTTGGTCAGGGGCGGCATCCACGTCGCCTGCCGGAACCACTCCTCGGTGAGGATCGGCGCGGCGTCGGGGTCCGATGCGACGGCGGCCTCGATCTCCGCGTCAGTCAGCCGACTCACCCGCTCCCAGTCAGTCTTGTCCCGGTGTTTCAGTGGGTCGTACCGCACGGTACGCTCGCGCTTCGCGGTCATTGGCCCTCCGGGCTGAGATGATGCGCAGCACTGAGCCGCGCGGGGTGTACACCAGCGATAGGATCATTTCATCGACCATCCCCACGACAAGGATGCGCACCTCGCCGTAGCTCCGTCGAGTGTCGATCCGCTGTGTGACGAATCCTTCGAAGACCTGCACGGCGCGGACGAAGTCGATCCCATGCTTCCGCAGATTCGCCAGGCGCTTGGCCGAATCCCATTCGAATCCGGCGGTCATATATATACGCGCTGTATATACAACGGCAAGCGCCGGATGGACTCTGTGCGGGGCATGCCTGCAGCACGGCGCCCCCGCGCGCACCGGTGACACCAATTTGCCGCGGTGTGGTGCTTTCTGACTCACCCACGGGAGGCGATGAGCTCGGCCTCACCGCGTCACCCTTACCGCCGCGCGCTCACCAGCCCTCCCACCGGCACCGCGCTCAGTCCCAGCGGCACCGTCCGGAGTCCCGGCCACGCATGCACCCCACCCACCGCGTCGCGCAGCAGCAGCTGCGCCGAGATGCCGCCGTCGAGGGCGACGGCAGTTTCAGCACCCAGGCCCCGCATCAGCAGCGCCGTTTCCGGGATCGTCAGGCCGAAGGGGATCGAACCGAACGACGGACCCAGTGCATCGAACCGGGTCAGGGCGATGATCATCCGGCCAGCGCGGTCGAGCCCGAGCGCCAGCCGCGCATCGCGATGCGCCAGGTTGATCTCTCCTCCGGGAGTGGTGAGCAGCGCCGGCAGCGCACCGCCCTCCTCGAGCAGCACCGGATACGATTGAAACGCTTCCCGGATCCCCCCGAGTCCGGCGGTGGAGCGGAGCGCCTCCACCTCCGCATCGTCCATCAGGCGCACAGCGCCGAGTGAATCGACCACCACCGCTGCGGCGAGCGGGCCGGTACGCGGTGCACGATACTCCACCCCGGCGTGCACCACCCATCCCCAGGCGCCATCCCCCTCAAACATCCCTGCATTGAGCGCCACCGACGCCGCGGCCGGGGCCCGCTCCAGATTCCACACCTGGAGGAATCCGCCGGGCGCCATCCCATTCTCGAGCGACAGCCGGAACCGCGCCGGCTCCAGCCGCACCACCACCACCCTGATCCGGCGCGCTTCCCCCTCTCCCTGCAGGTTCAGCTCGGTCCACTCGAGCCCACCGTCACCCAGCCGCCACGCAGCGGTCCGCGCCATCTCGCCTCGGGGCAGCTCCACCAGCGCGGAAAATCCCTCCGGCGTGACGACGGCGAGTGGCCGGCTGGACGGCTGAGGTCCGTCGGCCAGCATTGTGAGCACCGCCGCAAGCCACGCCCGGCCAGCTACGGCGCCGTGCACTTGGCCAATTCCTTGTTCAGCACCTGGGTCAGGTTCAGTATGGCGTTGACGTCCTCCTTCTTTGTCGCCGCTTCCAGCTCCTTCTCGTAGTCCTTGGCCCACTTCTGCTGCGCTCTCGTCATGCAATCCGTCTCGGCATCCCCACTGGAGGGAATCTGCTCCGCCGCTGCCTTTTCCGCCGCCGCGTCCGCCGCAAGCCGCGCCTGGTCTTCCGGCGACACGTACTTCAGTCGCAGCGCACGCGCCAGTTCGGCAAGCCGCGGCCGGATCACGGCGGCGTCCTTTGCAGTGCCGTACCCCTGCAGATCCTTGGTATTCGGGTCATTCGCCAGGAGTGCGACCATCCGGGGAATCCGCTCGCTCAGGTCCTTCCAGTCACAGACGGAGAATCCCCCTGCTACCCGCATGGTGCTGTCCACCCGGGCGCTTCCCTTCGCTACGGTCTCCCACTCCGGCTCGGGCAGCTCCACCCGGCCTGGCTCGAGCGACTCCTCCAGTGCGGCCAGCTCCCGGGCCGCGGCGCCGTCTCCCGTCATGAGCCGTGGCCGGAGCGCCTTGGCCTTGTCCCAGTCCGGTCCTCGATGCAGCTCGTACTCCGCCCTGCGCCGCTCGACCTCCTGGCGCCTGAGCAGCGCGACGTAATACGCTCCCGTCTTCCCCGGCTCCTTGGCCAGTTTCTTCATTTCGGCGTCGCGCGCTGCCATCGATGCGAGGTAGTGGTCGACCACATCCGTGGTGATCACCATGAATGACGCATCGCACTTCGGCTGGGCGGCGCCCTGGCCGGCGACGGCGACCGTATCCTTCCCGGTGATCTTGGCCGCCACCTTCTTCTTGAGGCCGCCGAGCTGGGCGTGGGCAACCGGAACGGCGGTGAGCAGCAGCACGAGGGCGAGGCAGAGCGGCTGTGATCGGCGCATACGATCAGACCATGAGGTTGGGAGGGGAATGCGGGCAGGATGGATGGGCCTGCCGCACTTGGAGATGCTATCCCGGCGTACGGGGGTCCGCAACGGAGCCCCACACCCCCTGACCCCCACACCCCCACAAGCCCCGCGGGGGAGGGGCGCCGAAAACAGGAGATAGACGAGGCGGT
>JANOFA010000318.1:0-4058 GCA_031413355.1 Gemmatimonadota bacterium
GGCCTTCACGTCCTCGGGAGTGGTCGCCATCCGTTCGGTCTGGATCATCTGACCGATCTTCTGGTCCAGGGACATCCGGGCGAGCAGCTTCCCGACCTTCTGCGCGATCTCGCGATCGTTGGGCGATGCACTCATGGTGGCGTCCGGGGGTATCACGAGGAGTGGGGGGCGGTCAGCACGAACTCAGTCCGGAGGTCCGAGGAGGAGCTGCCCCCGATCCACGCGTGGAATCGGCCGGGTTCGGCCAGCAGCCGCATGGCGCGGCCGTAGAACGCCAGATCTCCGGCCACGAGGGTAAAGGCGACAGTCCGGCGCTCGCCGGGCCTGAGTCGGATCTTCTCGAAGGCCTTGAGCTCCCTTACCGGCCGGGTCACGCTGGCGACCAGGTCCCGAATATAGAGCTGCACGACCTCCTCCGCCTCCCGGTCGCCGATGTTGCTGACATCGGCGCTGATCACGATTGTGCCGTTCATGGCCATCTCCGGACTGCTGACGCGGATGCCGGTGTAGGCGAACGCCGCGTAGGACAGCCCGTGCCCGAACGGGAACAGGGGAGTGTAGTCCACGTCGAGGTGGAACGAGGTGTTCCCCACCGAGACCTGCGAGGCCCGGGGTTCGATGGCGTCGATGTGAATGAACGACTCCGGGGTCGGCGGCTTCCCGGTGTGCTTGTGGGCGTAGTAGATGGGAATCTGGCCCGTGACGCGGGGCAGGGTGACAGGAAGCTTGCCCGACGGCGACGCCACCCCGAATAGCAGATCGGCGAGTGCCGGCCCGCCCATGGTGCCGGGATGCCAGGCGTAGAGCAGTGCCTGCACCTTGCCCAGGATGCGTTCCAGCGCCAGCGGCCGCCCGGCCATCACCACGAGCACGATCGACTTGCCCGTAGCCGCCACCGCCTCGATAAGGGCTTCCTGAGCGCCGGGCAGGCAGATGTCGGCGCGACAATGCGCTTCGCCCGACAGGATGGCCTCCTCGCCCAGAAACAGAATCACCGCGTCCGACCGTTCCGCCAGCGTCACCGCATCGGCGAAGCCGGACCGGTCCCGGCTGCGCGTCGTCTCGAGGCCGCGGACATGCTCGACACTGACCCGGTCGCCCACCAGTTCGCGAATCGATTGAAGCGCGGTCCGGCTGTACTGCGCATCGCCATCAAAGGTCCAGGTCCCCAACTGCTCGTGCGGATCGTTGGCCAGCGGCCCGATCACGGCCAGGGTCTGCAGCGCCTCGGCGGCCAGGGGCAGGGTGCCGTGATCATTCTTGAGCAGCACCATGCTCTCGACGGCAACCTCCCGGGCGGCCTGGAGATGCTCGGGATTGGCGGCGGCCGGAAACCGGCTGGGATCGGTATACGGGTTGTCGAAGAGGCCGAGGCGGAACTTGGTGCGGAGCACATTCCCGGCCATGGTGTCGAGTTGCACAGGCGAGATGCGCCCCTCCTGCACCAGCGACTGGAGGTGGTCCGCGTAGGTGGTGCTGTTCATCTCCACGTCGCAGCCGGCGTTGGCCGCCTCGTAGGCGGACTCCCGATCATCGGCGGTCAGGCCATGCACGGCGAGCTGACGAACCGAATCCCAGTCGCTCACCACGAACCCGTCGTAGCGCCACTCGTCGCGGAGGATGCCCTTGAGCAGCATCTCATTGCCGGTGGCGGGCACCCCGTTGAGATCGCTGAACGAAGTCATGATGCTCGCTGCCCCGGCATCCACTGCCGCCTTGAACGGCGGGAGGTGGACGTTGCGCAGTTCGTGCTCGGGAATGTTCGTCGTGTTGTAGTCCTTGCCGCTTTCGCACGCACCGTAGCCGGCGAAGTGCTTGGCGCAGGCGGCAATGCTGCCGTGGTCCGAGAGCCGCTCGCCCTGGAAACCGGAGACCATCGCCGCGCCGAGCAGGCTGGTCAGCCAGGGGTCCTCCCCCAGTGATTCCGCCACCCGTCCCCAGCGGGGATCGCGAGCGATATCAATCATCGGGGCGAAGGTCCAGTTCACCCCCGAGGCGGCGGCCTCGAGCGCAGCGATCCGTGCTCCGCGGGCGATGAGATCGGGATTCCACGAAGCGGCCTGGCCCAGCGGGATGGGAAAGACGGTGGTGAAGCCGTGAATGACGTCCCGGCCGATCAGGAGGGGAATCCCGAGTCGGCTCTCCTCCACCGCGATGCGCTGCAGTTCGTTGACCGTGTCCACCTGAACTTCATTCAGGATGGACCCGATCCGTCCCTCACGCAGGGCCTGGCGCAGCTGATCGGGCATCGGTGCGCCCGCCGCCGGCACGAGCGCCAGCTGGCCGATCTTCTCCTCAAGGGTCATCTGTCGCAGCAGCTCGTCGATCCGCTGCTCGAGGGAAGCCGGATCGTCGGCCGGTTCGCTCAGGTCGGTAACCGGTCCCATAGCTATGGCGGAGGTCGGTGATGTGTCACGGCGGCTGGACCGAGCCGCCGGCGTGTTACCAGCCAACCGTCATGTAGGTGCGAATCTCCCACTCCTCACCGTCCGCACCGGGGGCGGTTGGATCGCACACCAGCGCTCCGCTGGGGTCCGGCGCCGTGGCGGGACAGTAGCGCGGCGAGAGGCGGTCGAGCGAGCGCCAGGTTCCGCGGATCCCCAATTTGGTTGCCGGCAGATCCCACCAACTGGGTTGACCGAGGGAATACGACAGGTCGCCCATCAGCTGCATCGGGAAGGTCAGGTTGAAGTCGCGGTGGTAGTCGTACGGCCCCCAGTCATTGAACTTGGCCGAGGTGACCAGCTTGAAGTGATCCTTGACCAGCCGAATATCTCCACCGTAGCGGCGGACCAGCCGAGGGCTGTCGCCATTTGGCTCGCCGGTGCCGCCGAACAGGTTCACGATGAACCGCAGATCGGGCCGGAGCTGGGAGACGATCCGGGTGCGGATTTCCCAGAGATCCCGGGCCGGCGGCGCGCCTGGGAAGGCGAAGGTGGTCCGGCCGTCAGCCAGGATGCCGATGGCTGCGTCCTGGGTGGTCGGATGATGCTTGAAGGTGAAACCGACATTCGCCGCGAGCTTCGCGTCCTCGCGCAGGTCGTTGTCCCAGGCGTACAGCCAGGTCGCCGGGGTCTGGTCGTACGAAAGCAGCAGCTCGCCGGCGGTGGTCTGCCGGTTGGACCGCACCGCGAAGGGATCGTCGAGGATGTTCCGGGGCCGGCCGGGCGCCGGCGCATTGCTCGGCATCGGCCCCACGATCGGCTTCTGCCACAGGAAATTCGGGGCGATCTGGAAGTTGCCGATGGTGTAGGTGACGCCGGTGATGGTATTCCACTGGTTGCCGCTGCCGCTGTCCTTCAGGTACCAGCCGGTGTAGGTCTGCACCGAGGTCGGCCCGCCGTCGGCCACGACCCCCATGACCGCCCCCTGCCCATACCAGTTCCACCGGCCCCTCGAGGCCGTCAGTTTCGCCTTGGCGCCGTAGGTGTCCCCGGCTCCGATGCGGTCCTGGAGCACGCTGTCCCCGGCGGACGTCTGTTTGATCAGCTGGAAGGTCTCCCCCACCCTGGGATTGCCCGACCAGATACCGCCCACCTCGATGCCGAACGGGCCGCGGGAGGTAGCGATTGAGAGCGTCGCCTTACGGCTCTCCGGGGTCGGCACGGCGAAGGAACTGGTAGTCGTGCCCTGCTGGGAGATGTCCTCCTGAAAGATGCCGGTGATGTCGAAGCTGCCGACGCGGCGGCGGTACTTCGCCATGAACGCGGGGTTGGCACCCCACCACAGTTCGGGGCCGAGGGCGAGCTTCAGGCCGGCCAGCTGCTTCTTGCCGGTGAACTCGACGCCCAGCGGCGCTTCGCCGTTGTAGATGTCGATGTTGGTGCCGTAGTTGGCCTCACGGTACAGGCCGAAAAAGTCGCCCTCGTAGCCCCAGTGGTAGTGCCCGGTGCGGTAGAACCCGTCGCCCTTGCGCCCCAAGTGCCTTTTGACACACTGGTTGAGGAAGCCGCCCAAGTTTCGGCTGGCAGCGATGGTTTAATCTTCCTGCCCTATCTTACGGGCGAACGCACCCCTCACCCTGATCCATTGGCACGAGGCGGTTTTATCGGTTTGAC
>JANOFA010000319.1:0-1390 GCA_031413355.1 Gemmatimonadota bacterium
CCGGCGCCGGTGGTGGCATCGTCCACCTTGGCGGCCGTCTGCTGGATGGTATGCAGCGGTTTGGAGATGCTGCGGAGCCGTTGCTCGGCCTTGGCAAGATTCCTGGGCGCCTGTGCCATCCACTCCACCGCCGGATCGACCAGAAACCAGAGGCTGGCGAGAAAGAGCACTGCCGAGCCGAAGACCAGGAGGCCAGCCCCCACCGGCTCCGGGATGCGCCGCCGTTTGAGCCAGGCGACGGGGGAACTCAGCAGGAGGCTGAGCAGCAATGCAACAACGATCGGGAGCGCGAGTGCGCTCCCCATCTTGAGGGCGGCGATGACCAGGATGACGAAGATCCCCACCGGCGCCCAGGTCATCAGGTCGCGCGCTTGCCGCTGACCAGCCCGAAGACAAACGTCAGCAGGAAGACAACCAGAAACAGGTAGAACAACAGCTTGGCGATTCCCGCCGAGGTGTCTGCCAGGCCACCGAAGCCAAGGAAGGCGGCGATGATGGCGAGCAGGAGAAAGCTGAGTGCCCAGCGAAGCATGGGAATATCCTCCAGTGAGTTGGCGTCCCGGCTCAGGACTTGTCCGCCATCCGAGCCTTGGACGCGTCGACGATCCGGCGCTCGAAATCCGACACCTGGCGTTCGGCCTCATCCTTGGCTGTGCCGTACCGCTGTTGCAGCTTGCCGATCAGCTGGTCCCGCTGACCGGCGACGACGTCCAGATCATCGTCGGTCAGTTCGCCCCACTGTTCGCGTACATGCCCGCGCATTTCCTTCCACGCACCCTTGATATGATCCCAGCTCATGATGTTTTCCCTTGTGATGCGGCGTCGGCCGCTGGTCAAGACGCAAAAGGCGCAGCTCACTCCCACGTGTAGAGTGCGCCGCGCCTTCGACTGACGAAGCCTGCACTTCGTCCGGCAAGGCGGACTGGCCCGGGCCAGTCCATGGATTCGGTCAAAGCCGCCGCGATCCTGGAAACAGAAAAGGCACGTGGAATCCCCGTGGGGGGTTCCCTCCGTGCCTCTGACTTTCGGGACGACTCCCGACCGCCAAGGTTGCTGCAGCGTGCAGCGTTTGACTGAGATGATATTACAGCGCTGGGCTGGGTCTGGCAATAGGCAGAAGGCGATCGGAGTCTGGTGGGGAGAAGAAGGCCGGCGGCGCGAGCCACCGCCGGCAGCTTCCCGCCTACGCGCCCCGCCCTCATTCACACATGCTGCAACAACAATTCCAGCTGGTGTCGCAGCTCGCCGAGGCTCTTCGACTTGAACGCGCTCTTGGTCTCTTCCAGCACCCGCACCGTCTCCTGTACCGCCGCCTGCAGCTGCGCGCCCCGCGGGCAGTTCATGAGCTGGCAGGGGTTGGTGTTCACCGGCTGATTGTTGAGCGCCCGGC
>JANOFA010000320.1:0-1428 GCA_031413355.1 Gemmatimonadota bacterium
CGCGGCAACGTTAAGGGAAATCCATGCGGCGGGCCGCCAGCACCTTTCCGGCAAGGGCTGCCGGGCGGCGGCAACCTCGACCCTCCCCCCAACCTCAAGTTCTGCCCCGCCCCGCCGATAGCCTTCTGCAGACGGCATTGACGCCGTTCTCTCGCCGGACCGGGGCAGGGACTCTCCGTCATCGTTGGATCAGGAGCTACTCAGATGCGCATCAACACGAACGCCGCAGCGAACACCGCGTACAAGAACCTCAATGCATCCGGCAGTGTCCTCGACAAGCAGATCGCCAAGCTGTCGTCCGGCTTCCGGATCAACCGCGCGGGCGATGACGCCGCCGGGCTGAGCATCGCGAACAAGCTGCGCTCCGAGGGCCGCTCGCTGATGATGGCCTCCCGGAATGCGACCCAGGCCGGCTCGGTGCTGAACATCGCCGACGGCGCAGTGAACGTCCTCTCGACCGTGCTCGACCGCATGAAGGAACTGGCCACCCAGGCGTCCTCGGCCAACCTGAGCGCCACCGACCGCAGCAAGGTGCAGGCGGAGCACGCATCGCTGCTGGTCGAAGTCGACCGGATCGTGAACAGCACCCAGTACCAGGGCGCGACCCTGCTCGGCGGCGGCTACGGCACCCAGGTGTCCAGTTCCACCGGCGCGCTCGCTTCCGGCGGCTCGATCGGCGGCGCCACCGTCGACAGCAACGTAGCCACGGTCGTCCTGAACAACGCCAAGGCCTCGACCACCTACACCCTGGCGCTGGCCTCCGGCGCGACGGCCGGTGCCATCTCCTCGGCGACCCTGACCGACCAGAGCGGCAACTCGCAGACCGTGCAGTATATCTCCAGCACGGCGCTGACTGCCGGCATCGGCGGCGTCCCCGGCGCGCAGTCCCTCAACTTCCGCGCCCTGGGCGTGACCATCAGCTCGACCTTCATCAATGGCTCGGCCGCCAATGGCACCGGTGCGACAATCGTCAGCACTGCGGCCGCCGCCGCCACCTTCCAGATCGGCACCGACGCTTCGGCGAACAGCCAGATCGGTATCGCGCTGGGCAACGTCACCGCCGCCGGACTCGGCATCAGCACCACGGCGATGACGACCTCGGCCTCGGCGCTGGCCGCGTTGACCACCATCAACACCGCCATCGACACGCTCAACACCACGATCGGCACGATCGGCGCGGCGCAGAACCGCCTCGAGTTCGCGCAGACCAACCTGACCTCGATCATCCAGAACGTCACCGCGGCGGAGTCGGTCATCCGCGATGCGGACATGGCGTACGAAATGACCGTGTTCACCAAGACCCAGATCCTGCAGCAGGCCGGCACCGCGATGCTGGCGCAGGCGAACCAGCTGCCTCAGAGCATCCTCACGCTCCTCCGGGGCTGAGCTAGACGGACACGCACCACCCTCGGGCGCCGGGTCTCCCGG
>JANOFA010000321.1:0-1204 GCA_031413355.1 Gemmatimonadota bacterium
CGGCAGCGTTACCGCACAGAAGACGCTCCACTCCGCGCGACCCAGAGTCCGGGCCGCGTCCTCGAGCCGGCGATCGACCAGCTCGAAGCCGGCCTGCGCCGCCCGCACAAACAGCCCGAATGAGCCAACCCACGCGGCCAGGACCGCGCCGCGCCAGGTGAACGCCAGCTCCAATCCGAGCCCGTCCAGGAAATGGCCGAGCGGGGCGGAACGGTTCACCAGGACGAGGAGGTAGTAGCCCAGCACCGTCGGCGGCAGCACCAGTGGGAGAAGAACCAGGCCCTCGATGAACGCCTGGCCGCGGAAGCGATGACGACCGAGCAGCCAGGCCAGCGGCGTGCCGGTCAGGATGGCGAGCAGCGTGGCGAGACTCGCCACCCGCGCACTCATGAGGATGGGAGCGGAGTCCATCAGCATCACGGGCGTGTGGGTCGGGAAAAGCCGTAGCGGCGCATGATGGCCCAACCCGCTTCCCCGGTGACGAAGTCCAGGAACTGCAGCGAGAGCCTGAAGTTGCCACTCGCCTTCACGATGCCGGCAGCCTGAATGATCGGAGCGTAGAGCGACTCGTCAATCGGCGCTGCGGCGAGGGTGCTGTCCATCGCCAGCGAGGCCGAAACGATTGCGGCCTCCACGGCGCCGGTCTGCACGAATTGCGCGGTCTGCCGGATGTTCTCGCCGAACACGAGGCGTGGTTGCAGCGCCTCCCACAGGCCGGCGGCTCGAAGTGCATCGCGTGCCGCCCGACCGTAGGGGGCATGCTCGGGATTCGCGATCGCGATCCGGACCACGTCGGGTCGCGCGATATCGCGAAAGCTGGTGAGGGTGATGCCCGAGGCGCGCCTGCTCACCAGGACGACATGGCCGAGAGCGTACACCCGATCGCTACCGCGGAACAGGATGTCCTTTCCCAGGAGCTGCCGGATGTAACTCTGATCGGCGGAGAAGAAGATATCGGCCGGCGCACCCCGTTCGATTTGGGCCGAAAGCGCCCCGCTCGCGCCGAACACGAGGACGAGCTTGTGTCCGGTGGCCCGCTCGAACGCCGGGGCGATCTCCCCGAAAGCCACCTGCAGATCCGACGCGGCGAAGACCGTGAGTGTATCCTGGGCGGCAGCAGGCGGGATGAACTGGAACGCGAGGACGAAAACAGCGGGCAGCACGCTCATCGCTCCAATCCGACCTTGACGTGGGTGGACCTGAT
>JANOFA010000322.1:0-11977 GCA_031413355.1 Gemmatimonadota bacterium
GGAGTTCGAAGAATGATGGGCTGGGGGTGTGACACTGCGACATGTCACTGGGACTACAACGGGCGGAACAGGTCCTTGAGTTGAATGGTGAAGGGTGCGTGTGCTACTAGACCGACACCCCGGCCGCCTGATAGCGCACCCGCTTGGCGAAGCGATCCTGTCGCGCGGTTGACGGGCTGAGCACCTCCGCCACGAGCAGCAGGGTCTGCATGGACTGCCAGTCCATGGCGCGGGCTTCCACCGGATCCACCACAAAGAGATCGGGCTGAACGAGGGTGTCCCCATCCCAGCTGATATCGGCCGGGGAGAGCATGACATGGCCGACGGGTTCCCGATCGAGATAGTCGGCCAGCCGGCGCGCGAGACGGAAGGTGACCTCCTGGTGCCAGCTGTTGGGCGCGGGGGTCACGAGCAACTCCCCGTGCACCAGCTCGTAGCGCTGGCCGTCGTCGGGCAGCGCGCGGACCATGTCGGCGGTCCAGTACGGGGGATAGAGCAGGTCAGGCATACCCATGATGATCGGCTCGGCGGGGGAAGTTCGCAACGGGGAAGAGGCGGTAACCCGGGGCGCGGGGCGCGCTTCATCTGCCCCGTCTTGGCCGACGGTCCCGCCGCGCGCTCTGGGACCATTCAGCCGGCGAGGGGTTGTCCACGCCTTTCTGTCGGCTGGCGGCTGGCAGCTACGAGAGGCGCCCACGCGCGCATCGCGACCCATCGGCCGGCGACGCTGGCAACGACTGACAGCACACGGCCCCCGGGCGGTTTCCCCGGGGGCCGTGGCGTTTGATCGTCGCAGCGGAACAGTCCTGCGAGTGCGCCGGACAGCGCTCCTCGGCGGCTATTCGACCGGCCGCGCCCGGGCCTGCTCGACCAGCCGGCGGATCTCCGGATCCGGCGTGATCTCGAGTTCCTTCCGAATGAGATTCATATGCCGCTCGGCGTAGCGGATGGCACGGGGGCGGTCGCCGGCCTGGAGGCAGGCGTGGAGCAGGCCGCTCACCGCACGGACATCGAGCGGGTCCTGTTCCGTGAGAAGCAACCACCACTCCGCAGCACCGCGGGGGTCGCTCCGGCCCATTGCGCCCAAGGCGAGGAGCTCGATCTGTGCGGCAAAGCGGCGGGCCAGGCGATCGCGCTGATTATCCACCCAGTGCTCGAAATCGGGAGCGTCATTGATGTGGACCCCATCGAGGAAGGGTCCGCGATAGAGCGCCACGGCCTGGTCTGGAGTGCCCGCCGCAACCGCCCGTTCGAAAGCCCAGAGGTCGACATCGATCACGGCCGGGTTCAGCCGGAGATCGCCGCTCCCCATGATGAGATCGGGCTCGGCGAGTTCCTGCCGCAGCATGTAGATGGTCTGCTTGAGTGAGGCCCGGACCTTGTCGGACTCCCCCTCCGGCCAGAGCACGCTGGCCATCTTCTCCCGAGTCACACCCAAGTCACCGATTCCCGCAAGGAACGCCAGAAGGGCGAGGGGTTTTCGCCGGCTCTCGGCGAAGCTCTCACCTGCCGGCCCGCCGAGGAGGGCGAGTCCGCCCAGAGTACGGAGGTTATAGCGCAAAGGTGGCCTGAAAACGTTGGGCTGACCGGCAGATGACGGGACAGCGATAGAGTAGCCTCCGGAGTGGCCGACCCGCAACCTGTCGGGCGCCGGCGCCCAACGCCTCCCTCCCAGGCTGGCCGGATGCCCGCTGCACCGCTCCCCCAACCCCGCCCCGCCAGCCCGAGCCAGCGCTTGCCGTCCGGGCCGATGCTCTGCACACTATCCCTCTGGGGTATCCTGATTTCCGGGGTCACTGGAGAGGCCGGGCACGTGCACGAGGACGCGCTGTCGACGGTCAGGGCGGCCCTGGCCGAGCGATATGAGGTTGAGAAGGAGATCGGGCGCGGCGGGATGGCGTTTGTGTGGCGCGCCCGCGATCTCCGGCACGACCGCGACGTCGCTATCAAACTGCTCTACCCCGAACTCGCGCGGGCGGTGGGCGGGGAGCGCTTTCTCCGCGAGATCCGCATCCTCGCCAGGCTGTCCCACCCTCATATCCTGCCGCTGCTCGACTCCGGTACGGTCGAGATCATGCCGGGGATGCTGGTACCCTGGTATGTCATGCCGTTTGTGGCGGAAGAGACGTTGCGGGCCAAGCTGGCGCGGGAGGGGCCGCTGCCGGTGCCGGTGGCGCTGCGCTACACGCGCGAGCTCTGTTCGGCGCTCACCCATGCTCATGCGCATGGTTACATCCATCGCGACATCAAGCCAGAAAATATCCTGCTGCCCAGCGACCAGGCGGTGCTGGCCGACTTCGGTATCGCGCGGGCGGTGACGGTGGCGAGCGGGACGGCGCTGAGCTCGACGGGGCTGGTGGTGGGGACGCCGGCGTACATGAGCCCGGAGCAGTCGCTGGGAAGCGACAAGCTGGATGCCCGGAGCGACATTTACAGCTTGGGCGTCGTGCTCTACGAAATGCTGGCGGGGCATCCGCCGTTCACGGGAGCGACGCCGCAGGCGATCAGCGCCAGGCACCAGTTCGAGACGCCGCCGCCGATCGGGGTCGTGCGGCCGGGGCTGCCAGCCGGAGTGGAGGCGGTGGTGACGAAGGCGCTGGCGAAGGTGCCGGCGGATCGGTACGGGACGGCTGCGGCACTCGATGAGGCTGTTCTATCGTCATTCGACAGCCGTGCCAAGCGGATAGGGCACACTGTCGGCCGGAAGTGGTGGTCAGCGAGCGCCCTGGCGTTGACCGTTGCCGCCACGGGATTTCTGACGGTAAGAGCATGGTTGCACCGCCATCCGGCGGTGGACCCGGAACGGTACGTTGTCCTGCCTCTGATCACCCAGGCTGGTGCTTCAGGACTTCTGGATGGCATCGTCGCAGGGCGCCTGCTTTGGGAAGGGTTGCGCTCGTGGACAGACTTGCCGGTGGCGGACCAGATGGTCGTCGCAAGTCGGCTCGCTCCGCACTCAGATCCCCTCACTCTTCCGGCGGCGAAGGAGATTGCACGATCGCTTCAGGCGGGCAAGTTCATCTGGGGCCAGGTCTATGGTCTTGGAGACAGTATCGCAGTGCGGGTCACCGTGTATAGCACGGCTTCGGGCGATGTTGAGACTCCGCGTTCGGCGGGGATAATGGTCGCGCGCGCGGACCTCCAGGCGGGCGAGTCCCCGACAGGCTCGCTCGTCGATGCGTTCCGCCGTCTGGCGCAGGGGTTGGTCGTTCCGGAACTCAGGGCTCAATCCGTTCTGGGATTCAACGGCATCACGAGAATCGCGACACTTCGAGCGGTCCTGTCCGGCGATTCGGCACTGGAGCACTTCGATCTGGGACGCGCCGCGCAGGCGTATTCAGAGGCGCTGGCGACTGATTCTACCAGCAGCACCACACGCCTGCGTCTTGCTAGAACTGCTCTCCTGATGGGCAACGAGGATCTCGGGTGGCGGCCCGCACCCGACCGCATCGCCGGTTTTCTGAGCGCACTTCCCACGCGGGAGCGGGACGAAGGGGAAGCGCTCCTCGCACTCGATGCGGACCATCCAGACTCTGCCTGTCGTGGCTTCCGCCGGATGGTGGAAGCCGACAGCGTTGCCTTCTTTGGCTGGTACGGACTGGGGATATGCCAAGTTCAGGATCGCGCCGTGGTCCCAGACTCAAGCAGCCCATCTGGGTGGCGGTTCCGCTCAAGCTATGGTGCCGGGATCATCGCCATCACCCGTGCGCTCCGTCTGGCGTCACTATCCAACGCCACGTTTGGTGGGTACACGATAGAGCGTCTGTCCGATCTCCTATTTGCTGAGTCTGACAAGCTCCGTCAGGGGATCGCGCTCACCGACTCCACACTCGTTTTCGGCGCCTACCCGGCCTTGCTGGCCGATACTCTTGCGTTCATCCCCTTCCCAATCGCCAGTGTTCTGAATGGCGACCATCTCCCGCCGAGCCGCTTCATGGCCGTGAATTCGACGCGGCAACTTCTGCTTACCACCACTTCACGTTGGCTCGAAGACTACCCTCAAAGCGTGCCAGTCCTGATAGCGCACGGGCTTGCGCTGGAGATCGCCGGAGCGCTCGCTGGCCCGGCGGCGGAACAAGGTTCCGCACTCGCGATTGTGGACAGACTGCGGCTCGGGAGACCGACCGACATCAGCCTCGCCGTGTGGCGCGTCCGCCTGCTGGTGAAACTGCGCCGGTTCCGCGAAGTGAGGCCTCTGGCAGATTCGGCGCTCCTCCTCCCGCCACGCACCGCCGCAGAGCGCGAGATGCTCGCAGCGGTTGCGGGCCTGATCGGGCAACCGATCGCTGCGGCACGGCAGCTCGGACACGAGGGAACGGATTGGCCGCTCTTCGATGAAGACGGCCTCGTGCTGGCCGCGCCGCCCTCACTGCGCGCGGAGGCGGCACGATTGCTCGCGTTTGCCGCGACCGGCACAGCGCTCGATAGCATCCTAGCCGTCGCCTCCCGGCTTGAAGATCCTGCGCGGTGGGGTGGCCAGATGACTCAGACTCTCAGGCGGGCGATCCTGTTTCGGCCGCGCCTCCTCGCATTTCCGGTACTCGGCCCTCCACCAGGTCCGCAGCTGTATGCCCGCATCGAACAAGCGCTCCAGCGCGGGGACACCACTGAGGCGAGGGGAAAGCTCGATCACCTGGCTTCTTTCAGAGCACAGGCAGAACCGGGGACGAGAGCGTGGAGCTCGGTAGCTCTCGAAGCACGCCTGTACCTGATGCTAGGCGACTCAGGCAGCGCGCGGGCGACACTGGACGATGCCGCAATGAATATTGCCCGTGCGAGCCGGTGGATATCGGCGGATGTTGCGGAAGCCGCAGCGGTCGCCCAGGCCATTCTGCTCTACTCCCAGCTCCTCAGGGCATCCGGGGACACAGCCGCTCAATACTGGCGTGACGCCGCAACGACACTCACCGCCTCTGGCAATTGAGGCAGATGCGCTCCGTACCCAAGGAGTTCAGCGAAGGCTGGCTACACACAGGTTGCCCGCCCTTTCACGAGACGCCGTGCACACCAGGCCACGGTCAGGGTGTGTCTCTGTAGACACGAGGTTCACGACTCCACCACGCCTACCCTTCCGGAGGTCACAATGGCCCGTTCCACCGCACCATCCATTCCAGTCGTCACAACATGTCTAGCGGGATTCGTGGGAGTTCTGCTCCTGCCGCTTGTCCTCGGAATGTCAGCTCCCCGAGGAGAGGCACAGAGGCGAGCCGCTACCTATGCCGACTGCAGAGAGCGCTTCGGCGACCTCGTGTTTAAGGGCAAGAGCCCCGAATGGAAGGAGGCAAGCAAGGCCAAGCTCAGGATCATTCCCTTCGCCAAGAGCGACGAAGGCAACACAATTGACGAGCTCCACATGACTCGGAAATGGTTGGGCGTCATTATCAACTACGGCACAGCCACATCCACTCGCTACGAAGTGCCGGCCAACATCCTTACCCCCGTCTGCATACGCATGGAAGGGGATGGCACGAAGGCCAGACTCATGCTGGTCTACCCGGACGAGCACACCAAAGACATGACATTTCTCCCTTGTGAGGGTGACAACGGCCGTGACCGCGGACCACATGCTGACTGGAAGCGCAAGGGCACCTGTGCGAAGTATCTTGCGTTTGGGGCAGCTGGTGACGTCACGATCCTGTCAGATCAGGCACAGATCCATGACATACTCACTGGCTCAGCCGCGTGGGTGAGTTGCGCCAGCAACGGCTGTTGTCGAGTGCAGCCGTAGTGCGATCAAGCGGGACGTCCGAGCAACCGCCCCGTGCATCTCCCGGATGCACGGGGCGGTTAGTTCGTTCCAGCTTGACTGCCGGGCGCCAGGGCGCCGGATGTCGGCGCCAGACGTCTGACCGCCGCGTGACCGGCAGATGATGGCAGCGCGGCAGCTTTCAGGTGCCTCTTGGATCTCTCCGCACGAGGTCCACCACCTGGGAGCTGCCGATGCGACGAACCCACTTCACTCTCGTTGTTGTTGTGTCGATGGGATGTGCGAGTGCGAATGACACTTCGCCTGCTCCGGCAGGCGATCTGACGCTCACCCTTGGCACCCACCTGGCCCGTGCCAATGGCGCCGACCTCATCCCGGTCACCGTCACCGGCAGTGGCGCTTTCCTGCTGGGCCGACGCGCCGTGACCGTCAGCGCCTCACTCGGGACGCTGGCGACCTCCGCCGGGACGCCAGAAGCCCCCTCCCTCCCGCTCACCCTCGATGACTCCGGCACTGTCACCATCCTCCTGCGGGCCGGTCGCACCGCGGGAGTCGCCGTGGTGCAGGCCTTTGCCGCGGGCAAGGTGCTCGCAGACACGGTGCGCCTCACTGTGGCGTACCCGACGAGTGTCCGGCTGGCCCTCGACGCCGCGGCGTTGAGCGGCACTGCGGCGTCATCGGCCCAGGTCACCCTCCAGCTCCTCGACAGCAGTGCCGCGCCCTCGCTCGGCATCGGGGCGCGGTTCACCGCGATCGACAGCCTCGGCAAACCGGTCGGCGCGTTCGGCCCGATCACCCCGTCCGATGCGGCCGGCGCCATCACGACGACCTACAACGCGGGCCCGGGCGCCGCACCCGCCCGCGTGACGATCACGGGGACTGTCGTGCAGCCCGCGCCCGCGGTGGCGCTGGCGGACAGTGCCATCATCCGGATCCTGCCATGACCGCGACCCCATGCACCGACCGGGAGGAATCCAGTATGGCCCTCAGCGCCCCAGCTCCACGCGGTCCGAGGCGGCGGATACGGCTCCCAGAAGCGTTCGCGCTGGCGGCAGGAATCGTGGCTGTCCAGGTCGCCCCGGTCGCTGCACAGGAACCTACCGCCCTCGACCACGCTGCGATCGATAGTGTACGGAAGGCATGCAATTATGCCGAGAGCGCAGGCGAGAAGTACTATGGATTGCCGCCGAATTGTGGTGATTCCTCCTTCTCGCTGGATTACCCGTTGATCCTGATCGATGGACCGACGGGCAACGTCCTCGGCAATCACCGCTTTTCCCGCTCGACCCGCGTACGCGTCGTCGTGCGGAACATCAATCCTTTTCTCTATCAGTACAGTCTCGGTGTTGACTCCGCCATCAGCGTCGAACCTTCGATCGCGGATTTCTTCAAGGTGCTGTTCGGGCTTGATCTCGGGCTTGCGCCAACGGATGGCGACAAGGACCTGGACGCTTCACCGCGTCACTACAAGCTTTTTGATCCCGGCGCTCTGGTCAATGCAGAGTGCCCCGTGGGCACATCCAGGGACGTGGTCGACCGTGCGAAGCTGCGGCTCACGTCAATCGAGTCTGGAATCTCAACCGCCAGGCTGACGCCGGGAGGGAAGCTGGGTCTGGCTCTCCAGCGGCTGCTGGACGCCATCACCTTCCACCGTACGCATCGGATTGCGTTCCATGCCGCGGCGCTCCGCACCGAGACCCATGACGGCAATGCCGTGCACCGCGCCGCCCAGCTCCTGCTTCACGAGCTGCGGTATCCTGAAGAGTTCGTGACCGCAACAACTAATGCCAGAACCCTGTCAAGCTCGCTGTTCGCAGCGCCGGGTTGGCTGCGATCGGAACTGGATGACGCGGCGAAGACATTCAAGGGCTGCACCGCATTCGAGCGATTGCAACCTGCGATCGCCGATCTGCGCCAGGATTCGACGGCGGCCGCGGGTATTCTCGCCAAGGCAGACGCCTTTCAGGTGGCGCTCACCGCGCTGGCCGACAAGGTAGAGGATACGGATCGGCTCGACAGCTACTACATGGAGCGTTGGGTCGGCGGGCACGGCGGCGTGGAGCAGATCACTGTCCGAGTGAGCCGAAAGCAGGTGGCGAGAATCGCGCTGGCGGCGGGTGGGGGCGCACTCCAGGGCCAGGCAGTTCAACAGCCAGGCCCCGGGCCATCGGCAGCCACGCAGGTGACCATCAATGTATCAGCGGCAGGGGTCACCCCCACCAAGCCGAATGAGACGCAACCTGCGCCGGGGGGTGCGGGCGGTGGCGATGGAGCGTTTCGGCTGATCTACGAGGAGCGGCTCCGCATCGGTGGCCGCAATCGTTTCGCCATCGGCGCCGGATTCGCCTGGGGCGGGGTGCCTACCCGGGAGTTCGGGCTGACCGACCGCTTCGTGCCACCTCCGGTGGGTGTGCCGGGCGACACGGTGGCCAAGGTCGTCGTGGCCACCGAGCGCTCCAACAGCAGAGTCTTGCCATTGCTCACCTTCTCGATGCGGTTGCATGGCGACTGGCTGTCCGATAACGTCTCGGGTGTCTACGCAGTGTTCGGAGGTGGGGTCCGGCCGGACGCGAGCTTGACCGACTGGCAGTTCATGACCGGGCTAGGGGTCGGGCTCTTCCGGGAGCGGTGTTTGCTCTTGGTGGGCGTGTTAGTGGCGAACAGTCGGGAATTGAGCACGCCCTATCGGGTTGGAGACCGAGCGCCGGCGGGGGCGTCGACCAACCTATCACGGAAGGTGCTGAAGGCTGGACTGGCGCTGGGGGTCAGCATCAAGATTCTCTGATCTCGGCCCAGCGCATGAGTGAAAGCGATGCGCTGGCGGCCCGAGTCTAGCTCGCCCCGAAGTCTTCTGGGACGCGATCGCCGCGCGGCCGGAGGGAGTGTCCACCATGGGTGCGATGACCGTTCCGAGCTTGGGATGAAAGCGGCGAGGCGTTGAGAGGGGGGGCTAAACACAGAAGAAGGCGGAGCGAAGCCCCGCCCTCCCCTCCCCTACGGGCCCGCGCCAAACTCCGCAATCACCTGCGGCGCCGCCGCATCGAATCCGACCACGTCGAGCATGCCGGCATCCTGCGGGTCCGCGATGCTGAACCCGTTCGAGGCCATGGCGACCACGACCAGTCTGGCCGGGATCCCCATCCGCTCCCGATAATGGCGGAGCGCCTGCGCGGGGTGCACGCTCCCTGCCCAGGTCTCGTTGTCGGTGTAGATGACGAACAGATCCACCGGCCAGCGATGCTTGAGCGCCTCCACCATCGGCAGCGCGCAGTCGGTTCCACCAAAGGCGAGCCCACTGACACGCCGGACCACATCATCCAGCCGCTGGCGCGGCGAAATGTTGAGCGTCGACAGCCCGCTCCCCTGCCGGGGCGACCAGCGCGAGGGATAGCTCCCCGCCGTGAACGCGGTGAAGAGATGGTTCGGCTCGCTGGCCGCCGTGACCAGCGCCATCGCCGCCGAGGCCTCCCGGCAATCGAGATACTCCATGCCATTGACCCGGGCCGACATCGACCCGGAGACGTCGAGCGCCAGCATGACCCGCTTCCCCGTGGTGGGCGCGTTCTCGAACGCCAGGTAGAAGGCTCGGTCGAGCGCATCGACCACCTGCGGCACCGGCCGCCAGCTGTGCTTCCCCTTCATGCCATGGCCCTGCGCATAGGTCTTGAGTGCAGCCAGGAGCGCGATCGGATGGACCCGCGCCGCCCGGATGGCCTGCCGGTCCTGCAGCCGGCGGCTCACACTCCCGACCGCCGCACTCAGCGGCACCAGCAATCCCACCTTGCTCATGACGCCCAGGTTCCGCACCAGCGCCGTGAGCGGCATCCGCTCGAGCAGCGCCTCCCACACGACGGCGTGGGTGAGGAGCGGCGTCGGCACCATCTCCCGGGTCAGGCGGTGCTGCACGATGGTCCGCGCCGCATCGGCCGGCGCCTGATGCCGCAGTGCCTCGACCGCCTCGATGGTCTGTACCACATCGATGTCGTCCACTCCATTGAGCGTGAGGACGCCTTCCCATCCCCGGGTGGCGTAGCGGAAGACGAGGTCATGGGCCACGGTCGGCGCCTTGGGATGCGCCAGCCGAAGTGCATCCCGATGGGCCCAGCCATCCCGGCTGGGATACTTGAGCACCTGGTAGATGAGCTCCTTCGGCACCTTGGCGGTGTACCACCCCGCCACCGCGCGACGCACGCCGCGGCCCCAGCCGCGGAACGCCTTCACATACTGGAGCCAATGAAAGAGATGGGTGCTCGTCCGCGCGACCTGCGGCAGCGCCTCCCATACCAGGGCCATGGTCGCAGCATCCCCAAGACCCGCGGCGATGGCGAGCGCAAAGAGCGCGGGGTCGTTCTTTGGCGCCCGTCCGGCGAGGCTGATCTCGCAGATCCGCCGCACGACCCGCGGCCCATCCTTCGTCAGGCACTCGACCACGACCTGGGCGTTCTCCTGGGTGAGCTTCCGCTCGCCGATGTAGTAGCTCCCGCCCTCGCTGCCGAGGATCAGGAAGCGATCGAGCCGGGTCCACTGATCGACCGGCCAGGTGTAGCCGCCGGCCGAGTTGGGGAGCTGAGTGGTGTTCGGGATGGGCTCGAACTGCGGGGTCAGGAGACGCAGCAGGCGAGTCGCGAAGTAGTTGGTGTAGTCCATGGGTGGTTCTCCAGCGTTGAGCGTTCAGCAATTAGCGTTCAGCGTTTCGCGGTTGGGGTGGCTGGCGATGCCGCATTGTCGCGTCGGAGAGTGGCCGCAGCGGATGGCTGAGATCGCTTCGCGGCGCACTCGCCGCCGCTCCCCTGCGGCACCGCCGTCCTGCGATTGAAACGCTGAGCGGATAAGGTCCTGCAGATCGGCCCCTGGTTCGCATGATCCAGGGTGTGTTTGGAGCGACAACCGACCTGCTGCGACCCGCTCAGCCCTACCTGGACCAGCGCGAGGGGCGAGAATCAAACTCGCTAACGCCAGATAACCCTCCACCGTCGGCCCGTTGCCGGGCGAGGAATGGCGAGGGCCTCCTCGGCTGATCCACTTCCACTGCATGGGAGACCGGTGGGACTCGAACCCACGACCGTCGATGTCGATAACCCTGTGCCTTCGGCCCGAGTCCGGGCGAATAGTCGGCATAGGTCGTTCCGCTGCTCTACCAACTGAGCTACGGCCTCCGTCCTTCAATTGTCCTCCGGCCCGGCCGTACGTGGGTGAGCATCGCGCTCGCGCGCCCACGCCGGCCAGCCGTTCCCGCTTACTCGTCTTCGCCCCATGAACGATCGGCCTTCCGCTCCCGGGTCAGCGTACGGGAGAAACCCCGATCGAGCGCCCGCTGATCAACAGTGCTCTGGCAGATGTATTCGATCTGCCGGACTGCGAGCCGGACCCGCGAGCCGGAGAGGTCAACAAACTTGACCCACCGGACCCGGGGCTCGGCATCCAGCACCGTCTCGATGAAACGGGCCATCTCGGTGCTCACATACCAGGTGCTGTTCTCGCCGCTCACGATGAAGTAGTCACCCGCATCCGGCTTGACCGCCTCGGGCTCGGACTCCTCCTTGAGACTGTTCATACTCCGTCCTTCCGGTTCGAATTCACTCACCTTCGTGTTCAGCTCACCGGTTGCGGCCCTCCGGGCCGCGTACTTGACTGGACATGATTGCCTCCTTGAATGGTTCAGACTGTCTTTCCATCGCTACGCCACCGCTGTCTCCCGGGCCAGGCGCCGGAGCACCAGATCCTGGCGCGCCGGGACCCAGGGCGCCGACTGCGGCCGCTGGAGGAGATTCTCCGCCAGCTGATCGTCCTTGCGGTGATTGCACGAGCTGCATGCCGTCACCACGTTGAGCCAGGTGTCCGCCCCACCCTTCGACCGCGGGAGGAGATGGTCCCGGGTCAGCCGCTCCCGCTGCCCCAGCTCCCGCCGATGGCGCCCGCAGTAGACGCAGCGGTGGCTGTCGCGCAGGAAGAGGTGCTCATTGGTGAGCGTCGCCACCCGGTGGCGGATCCGCCGGTGCTTCCGCAGCACGACGCTCTTCGGCAGCGGAAAGACCAGGCGCGGACTCCGCGCCACCCGCCCCGGCAGGGTCTCCAGGATCTCCGCCTTGCCACGCAGGTGGAGCACGAGACCGATCAGCGCCGGCACCAGCTCGAGGGGCTCTCCGGTGGTGTTGTAGATCAGGCATTGCATGGTGCACCTCACGGGGCCGTTGGCCGTTAGCCGTTAGCCGTTGGCTGGTACAGTTCAACCGATGGATGCATGTGGAATACAGCAGAGAAGCCCCGGAG
>JANOFA010000323.1:0-6380 GCA_031413355.1 Gemmatimonadota bacterium
ATTCGCGGTCGATGCGAAAGCCCTGATGGAAACATTTACCGTCCACACCGGCATCGCCGAACTCGAGCGGCCAGATCCGGGCCCACTCGCCCACCGCGTAGCTGATGCTCACCATCTTGGCGAGCACGTAGGCGACCACGACGTAGTCCGCGTTGCTCCGGTGGTTCATGAGATAGACGACCACATCCCGCCGGGGAATCGCGTCGATGGCCGCCTGATCCTTGGCGGTGACCGTCACCTTGTAGAGCAGGTGGATCGTCAGGCGGGCGAGATTGTACCCGAGGCGGTAGTACGACAGCACATTGAAGAACGGGACAATCTCGTCGATGTACTGGTTGACCCGGATGCGCACCTGGGACTCGGCCGCACCGTGCAGGGCGACATGGGCCTCAATGGCGGCGAGCACCACCGGGTCCTGCAGCAGCGCTTCCCGGATCCGGTCCCGCTCGACCAGCTTGTAGCGGTCCACCCGGGCGCGAAACTGCCACAGCGCATGACGCGCCCACATCCGCAAGCGACGACGGAGCACCGCCCGCGTCGCGAGCAGGACACCCACAGTGGCCGCCAGGGCCAGGAAGAACAGGCCTGCGGCCAGGAGCCACGCGCGTGCGGTCATGCCGACGGTTCCATCTTGAGCTGCTGGTAGGCCATGCCCTTGAGCCGTGAGATCCGCAGGCGGATAGGAGGGTGAGCGGAGAAGACGTCGCCCAGCAGGCCCTCGCGGGTGGAGAGCTGACTGGCCGAGGGATCCACAATGCACAGGTGCGCAGCGCCCCGGGTGATTGCCTGGGTCGGTTCGCCCGCCAGGGCGAGTTTCTCGAGTGCGGCGGCGAGCGCCATGGGATTCCGGGTGAACTGGGCCGCGGTCGCGTCGGCCAGATACTCGCGCTTCCGACTCACCGCCATCGCCAGCAGCCGCGACATCACCGGGGCGATGATCAGCGTGATAAGCCAGAGCACCAGGAGCACGAGTCCGAGCGGATTGCCGCCGCTGTCCTTGCTGCTGCGCCCACTGCTCCGTCCGCCGCCGAATCCGCCAAAGCGCACCGTCCGGCCCATGCCGTCCGACATCAGCGCGATCGCGCCGACCATGGCGGCCAGCAGCGTCATCAGCCGGGTATCGTAGTTCTGCACATGCGCCATCTCGTGGGCGACCACCCCCTGCAACTCCTCGCGGCTCAAGCCGTCAAGCAGCCCCTGCGTCACCGCGACGCACGCCTGGCCCGGCTCGATGCCGGTGGCAAAGGCGTTCGGGTCGGCATCAGGCACCACAAAGATGCGCGGTCGCGGCAGTCCGGAGGCGATCGCCATCTCTTCCACGACGTTGACCAGCCGGCGCTCCAGCTCAGTCGCCGGCTCGAGAATTTCCCTCGCGCCCGTCGCCCACAGCACCCGCCCCGCACCCTTGGTCCACGAATACCAGCAGGTGCCGCCGGCAATGAGCGTCGCGATGATGCCGATGAAGGGCACCGTGTGCACATAGACGGGATCCGCCTCGACGCCGCCCGCCGGCGCACCGCTCGACATGAGGTACCAGGCGATGTCGCCGCCAAAGCCCACCCACGCAAAGAACAGGATGAACCCCGTCACCAGCCAGAACGACCGCCGGCGGTTGGACTCCTGCTGGGCGAAGAGGTTTGTAGGGGCTGTCATCGCAGGACTGAATGGCGCGGGGCGCGGGGCGCGGGGCGAACAGCACCATATCCCGCCTCGCGCCTCGCGCCCATCGCCACTGTCCTTCAGCTCATCTTCAAGTCGACATTGGGCACCGCCCGCTCCGCCGCATCCTCGATGGCCCAGAGCTCCGCCGGCGCGGCCTGCGCCATCCCGGCGAGAAGGTTGGTCGGGAACTGCTGTTGTGCGGTGTTGTAGGCGGTGGCGGTGTCGTTGTAGAGCTGGCGGGAGAAGCCGACCTTGTTCTCCGTGCTGGTGAGCTCTTCCTGCAGCTGCTGGATGTTCGCCGTCGCCTTGAGCTGGGGATAGTTCTCCGACAGCGCGAACAGCCGGCCGAGCGCCTGGGTCAGCTCCCCCTCAGCCTTGCCGACCTGGGCGACGCCGGTGCCTCCGGCGGCCACCGCCCGGTTGCGCGCCGAGATGACAGCCTCCAGGGTGGACTTCTCGAAGTCCATGGCCCCCTTCACGGCATTCACCAGATTGGGAATCAGGTCGTGGCGCCGCTTGAGCTGCACGTCGATCTGCTTCCAGGCATTGGCCACCTGGTTCTTGAGGGCGATCAGCTTGTTGTAGCCGCCAACCGCCCACAGCACGACGACAACCACGGCAACGAGAAGCACGATGCCCATACGCACACCCTGTGTGGAGGAAGAGTGGGAAGTGTACGACGCCGACCAGGGGAGAGCTACAACGGCTCGCCCAGGTCGTCCAGCGCGTGACGCAACGCCTCGACAATCGCTTCGTCCTCGAGCGTGCCGAAGAGCGGATGCCGTTCATCGACCAGGAGTTCCGCGCCCGGTCCCAGCGCCACGCGGCGCACCAGCTGTCCGCGGCCCCGCCGCGCCGGGACCGTCCCCTCCGCGGCGGCCCACGCCTGCAGCGCACGGCCGACCTTGCCCCGCGGCTCGCCTTCCGGCACCGTGAGGGCCAGTTGATCGGGCGCGGGCAGTCGGCTGCCCAGCGCACCCGACACCCGCCGCTCCACTACATCTCCCGCCAGGCCGCCCAGCTCGCGAACCAGCGTGTCCAGTGTGGCGCCTTCCATCTGCTGCAGCTTGATCGCCAGCACCTGGAGCAGGTGGCGGTAGCCGTATGTCGCCGCCGTCCCGCGTCCCTCCGGCGGGCTCACCAGCTTGCGGGTGACATAAAAGCGGATGGTTCGCTCGCTGGGTCGTGCACTGGCCGCGGCATTCACCGGATAGACCGAGGACGCCTCCAGGATCGCACCGGCGAGCGCGGAGAGGTCGCGCAGGCTCCACGGCGCCAGCGCGGCGTACTGGCGGAGCGTCGCGAGGGCGTCGCCGGGTGCGGGAAGTGGAGCGGTCACAGCGATGGTCACGGGAGCAGCGGGCTGGGGAGACAGGCGATCAGGAGGGGCTAGTATGTCCCGCACATCCGGCGGTCGCAAGACCGGGCAGGATGCGTATTCCGGTACCATGCCGCACGATTGCGATACCGTGACCCCGGGCGGGGCTCGCCATCATCTCCCCCATGCGACGCGGCGTCTCCCTGCTCGAACTCGTTATCACCATCACCCTGCTGGGGCTGCTGGTGGCCTTCGCGATTCCGCCGGCCCGGGCGCTGCGGGATCGGCTCGCGGTGGACGACGATGCCCGCGTGCTCGCCGGTGCCCACGCCCGCGCCCGGCTGGTGGCCGTCGCCGAGCGCCGCGTGATGGTGCTCACCCTGACGCCGGACTCGCTGGTGTTGCGGGCAGTGGAAAGCGCCACCGATACGGTGGAGCGCTGGCGCGGGGTGCTGTCGGGGGCCGGGGTGCGGTTCACCGGTCTGCCTACGCAGGTGGTCTACGCGCCAAGTGGTGCCACGATGGGATTCGCCAACGGGACCTACACCATCAGCCGCGGCGCAGCCCGCAAACAGGTCGTGGTATCGCGCTACGGACGGGTGCGGATCATCTGAGGTACCCCAACACCCCCGTAGGGGCCGACCAATTGGTCGGCCCCTTCCATCACGGCGCAAACCCGAAATCAACGTCGAGATGCACCACGATATCCGCATGCATTTTCAGCAGGCCCAGCATCTTGGACAGTCCGCCGATCTGATAGTCCTTCAGGTTGAGCGGGAGGCTGCCCTGCACCCGCACCCCATCGGCCCGGAAGCGCAGCACCGCCGGGATCGCGACTGTCTGAGTGACACCATGGATGGTCATCATGCCGTGGAGCGTCGCCGGAAAGCTGTCCGCCGACCCGCTGCCAGGATCCACTTCCGTGAGCACAAAGCGCAGAGTGGGAAACTTGTCGGACTCCATGCTCTTGTTGAGATCCTTGTCCCGCTTCCCGTTCCCGCTCACCAGGGTCTGGACCGGTGCCTCGACCATACCGCGGACATCCGCCAGCGTGGCACCACCGGTCAGCGTGCCGGTCACCGTCGTGGTGGTGCCGGTGAAGTCGCCCATCGTGGCTTTCCCGTCAAAGCTGAGCGTGCCCTCCAGGACGGTACCACTGGGAATCGGCAGCTGCTGGGCGGTGATCGGGGAGGAGACCAGCGGGAGGCACAGTGCGAGCGCGGGCAGGAGGCGCATGAGGATCACTCTGGGTCAGGGCCCACATCGAGGCCGTACTTGCGCACCTTTGCCAGCAGGGTGCTGCGGGCGATGCCGAGCAGTTGAGCGGCGCGACGCTTGTTGCCATGAGTATAGGCGAGCGTTCGGGCGATATGCTTCCGTTCGACCGCATCCAGCGCCTCCGGCTCGACCGGTTGACTCGGGGCGATCGCCTCTCGGAGCATGCCCTGGTCGAGGCCTGGCGTCGCCAGCGCCACGAGCGCCAGGTCCAGTCCCGGTACCGCGAGCGCCTGCGCCGCGTCGGCCGGACCACCGGCGACGACCGGCAGGTGCCCGCCGGCCCGGAGTGCACCGATCATGGCGTCGCGCCGTGCGGCCTCGGTATCGAGGATGAGTATGTGTGCTGGTCGCATCTGTCGTCTCCGGGCGGGTGTCTGCCGGCCTGTACAGGGGACGCCTGGCCCCGCCCCGGCTGACACCACCGCACCCGCCTTCTATGTTTGCCCCATGCCGGAAGCCACCCCATGATCCAGCCCGCCCACCCCGCCCTGCCCGACCTGCTCGTCGGTGCCCGCGTCCAGGACCCCTTCATTGTCCTCGATGTGGAGTCCCGTGGCGGTGACACGCCGCACACCATCCTCACCTTCGGCAACCGGACCGGGCGGATCCAGAGCGCGCCGTTCTGGTCGACCGACAAGATCGCCGGGATCACCAAGGGGCATGTCGTCCAGCTGATCGGGACGGTGAGCAGTTACCGGGACCGGCGTCAGCTCGCGGTGGAATCGATCCGGGTCCTGCCGGAAGAGAGTGTGGACCTGCGGGCACTGATGCCATCGGTGGGCGATGTCGGCCGCTACTGGGATGCGGTCGACAAGTGGCGGGCCCGCCTTCGCGGTCCCCGCCTGGCGCGCACCGTTGGCCTGTTCTACGACGACATGGAGTTCCGGACCCGCTACGAAGAATGCCCCGCCAGCACCAGCGGACATCACGCGGAACTCGGCGGCCTCCTCAAGCACACCTGTGAGGTGGCGCACATCGGCCTGTCGATCGCCAGGCTCTACCCAGCCGCGGACCAGGACCTCGTGCTCGCCGGCATCCTGCTGCACGACATCGGCAAGCTGGAGAGCTACCGCTGGCGCGGCATGTTCGAGATGACGGTGGCCGGCAGTGCGATCGGCCACGTGGTGCTGGGCTGTCAGATGCTGGACCGGCGGGTCCGGATGGAAGTAGTGCCGCCCTGCACCGACGAGGAGCTGCTGCTGCTGCAGCATCTCATCCTGTCGCATCACGGAAAGCTGGAGTTTGGTGCCCCGGTGACGCCGATGACGCTGGAGGCCGAGATCATTCACTACGCCGATAACGCCAGCGCCAAGACCGCGAGCATGGACACCGCGCTGCATGATGTCGAAAATTTTCCCGACGGGGGGGAAATCAGTGCCCGCCCCGTCTGGCAGCTCGACAAGCGCCGGGTCTGGCGCGGCTCCAGCGACTGGGGCAGGGGGCCGGACGCTCCCGCCGAGTCCTAGAAGCTCCGCACCAACCGCCCGCACCAACCGCCCGCACCAACCGCCCGCACCAACGACCCGCGGCAGGAGCCGCGGCTCGGCGGCCTGTCGCTGAAGCGACATGTGATGTCATGTCAGTTTACTGACAGATGCCGAGTCGCGGCTTCAGCCGCGAATCCCCAGCGATACCTCCGAGTGACTTAGGCAGAGCCTCCAGAGGGCAAGCGTCGCCCATCGCCCTCACCTCCGCTGGTTTTCTCGCTGCACCAGCCCCGCAACTCCGGCCGCCACCAGCCCCGTCGCCAGGAACATGACTCCGGGCGGCAAGCCCCGTCGATCCGGCAATGGACAAAAGCCCAGCAGGCAACGGGAGTCCTCGAACACGACCGGTGTCGGCAGGTTGGCGGCAGGCGCCGCCCGAAGCGGCACCTGGGCCGAATCGCTCTGAGCCAGCAGCTTCAAACTGAGCAGGAGGAGCGTGGACACCGGGTTCCGTCGCTGTGGAGTTGCCGAAAGTTAGCTCGATGGGGGGGCAGAACACGAAACGACCGCCGGGCGCAGAGGCCCGGCGGCCGTTTCTCGCGCTGACAGGTTCGTCGGTGCGAGCGCTGCGAGTCAGGATGAGTCGCGGACCAACCCTTCGCAATGCACCCCGAGGCGCCAGATCGGGGAGGGTG
>JANOFA010000324.1:0-8724 GCA_031413355.1 Gemmatimonadota bacterium
AGGTGGCGCGGGCCGGCGGGGCGCCCGAGGGGGCAGACTAGCCTGCTCCCCTTGCGCTTCTACAAGAGCTGGCGTATCGTCTCTTGTAGAAGCCATAGGGGAGACCGATGTCCGAGGAACGTCTGGAGCTGCCGCAGGGCACGCTCGACCTGCTGATTCTCAAGGCGCTCTCGCTCGGCGCGCAGCACGGCTGGGCCATCTCCGAGCGGCTGCAGCAGGTCTCCCGCAGCAGCCTGCAGATCCCTCAGGGTTCGCTCTATCCCGCGCTCCATCGGCTGGAGCGCCGCGGCTGGATCTCGGCGTACTGGGACGCCTCCGACAACAATCGCCGGGCCAAGTTCTACGAGCTCACCCGCGACGGCCGCCGCCAGCTCAAGGCGGAGGCGGAGGAGTGGCGTCGCCTGACGACGGCGGTCGACCTCGTGCTGGGGATGAGCTGACCGATGTGGACCCGAATGTGGAGTGATCTCCGCTATCGCGGTCGCGCCCTGTTCAACCGCCAGACGGTGGAACAGGAGCTGGACGAGGAGCTGCGCTTCCACCTGGAGCAGGCGGCGGCCAGGTACCAGGTCCAGGGCGTGACGGCGGCGGAGGCGATGCGCTTGGCGCGGGTCGAGTTTGGCGGGGTGGAGGCCGTGAAAGAGGCCAGCCGGGATGGCCGTGGCCTGGCGCTGCTCGAGCAGGGCGCGCAGGACCTGCGCTATGCCGTGCGTGCGCTGCGGCGGAACCCCGGCTTCACCGCCGCCGTGATCCTCACGCTCGGGCTCGGCATTGGGATCAACGCTGCGATGTTCGGCATTGTGGACCGGCTGCTGTTCCGCACCCCGCCTTTCCTGCGTGAACCCGACCAGGTCCACCGGGTCTATCTCCAGTGGATGAATCGGGATGGACTCCGGACGGAGGAAACCTTCGAATACACCCGCTATCTCGATCTTCGGCGCGGGACCACCGATTTCTCCGAGATGGCGGCGTTCAGCGTGCATCCGCTTCCGGTCGGCAGCGGGGCAGACTCCCGGGAAATGCCTGTCGGCATCATCTCCGCGACGATGTTCGGCTTCTTCGATGCCCAGCCGGTGCTCGGCCGCTTCTTCAGTGCTCGGCCGCTTCTTCAGTGCGGAGGAGGACACCGTTCCCGTCGGCGCGCTCGTCGCGGTTCTGAGCCACGGTTTCTGGCAGACGCAGTTCGGCGGGCGGCCGGATGTGCTGGGGCGGCTACTCACGATTGGAACCGCGAGTTACACGATCATCGGCGTCGCTCCGCGCGGCTTTGAAGCCATTGCGGATGAGGCCCCGCCCGCCGTCTTCATTCCCATCACGGCCCATGCCGGGACCTTTCGCGCTGGCCCGAATGTCTCCAACTACTACACCCGCTACAACTGGTCGTGGATGCAGATGCTGGCGCGGCGGAAGCCGGGGATCAGCGTCGCCGAGGCCAGCGCCGACCTGAGCCGGGCCTACCGCCAGAGCTACGAGTTCGAGGGCAGTCTGCGTGCAGGCGGGACTCCAGCGGAGATCGCGCGGCCAGCCGCGGTCGCCGGCCCGGTGCAGGCGGAACGGGGCCCGCGCCAGGGCACGGTCAGCAAGGTGGCGAGCTGGGTGAGCGGCGTCGCGCTCATCGTGCTGCTCATCGCCTGCGCCAACGTGGCCAACCTGATGCTCGCCCGCTCGGTCCGCCGCCGTCGGGAGATCGCGCTCCGACTGGCGCTCGGCGTGAGTCGCGCCCGCCTCTTCCGCCAGCTCCTGACGGAAAGCCTGCTGCTCGCCGGTTGCGCCGCGATCGTCGGCCTCCTGCTGGCGCACTGGGGCGGTGCCGTGCTGCGGGCGCTCTTCCTGCCGAATGTGCCGGGAACCGCGGCGCTCGCCGATCCGCGCACCATCGCCTTTGCGCTGCTGCTCGCCGCGCTCGCTGGGGGGCTGACCGGACTGGCGCCACTGCTGCAGGCGCGGCACACCGACCTGGTCGAGTCGCTCAAGTCCGGGACCCGGGACGGTGGGTATCGCCGCTCACGTGGCCGGACCTCACTGCTACTGCTGCAGACCGCGCTCAGCGTTGTCCTGCTGGTCGGGGCGGGGCTCTTCGTCCAGAGTCTTGGACATGTGCGGTCGCTGCGTCTGGGATATGACGTGAGTCCTGTGCTCTACGTCTACCCCGAACAGCGCGGCAGCCGGCTGACCGATCCAGAGTCCGCGGCGCTCCGTGAGCGCCTGGTCGAGGCGGCCCGCGCGCTGCCTGGGGTTGAGCGCGCGGCTCTCGGATTGACCGTGCCGTTCTGGGACACGTGGACGGAGTATCTGTTTGTCAGCGGGATCGATTCGGTGGATCATCTTGGCAGCTTCACTATCCAGGCGGGGTCGCCCGAATACTTCGCCACGATGGGCACCCGCATCCTGCGCGGCCGCGGCATCACCGCCGAGGATCGTGCGGAGGCTCCTCCGGTGGTGACGGTGAGCGAGTCAATGGCGGCCGCGCTCTGGCCGGGTCAGGAGGCGCTGGGGCAGTGTCTGCGCATTGCCGCCGACACGGCCCCCTGCACGACGGTGGTAGGTATCGCCGAGGATATCAGGCAGAACAGTCTCACCGCCGACCGGGGCCTCAACTACTACATGCCGATCGGGCAGTTCCATCCCGAGGCGGCTGTGGTGTTCGTCCGGGTGCAAGGGCGGGCGGAGGAGCAGAAGGAGCTGGTGCGCCGCGCGCTGCAGCCGCTCATGCCGGGTGACGGCTACGTCAACGTCACCGCGATGCGGGAGATCGTCGATCCCCGGTTCGCGTCCTGGCAGCTCGGGGCCACGATGTTCCTCGCCTTTGGTGCTCTCGCGCTTGTGCTGGCGGCGATCGGGCTCTACGGCGTGATCGCCTATGACGTGGCGCAACGCAATCATGAGCTCGGGGTGCGTATCGCGCTCGGCGCGCGCGCGGGCGACGTCGTCCGTCTCGTGGTGGGGGATGGACTCCGGATCGCGCTGGCGGGGGTGGCTGCGGGTTGTCTGCTGGCGCTCTGGGCGGGGCGCTGGATCGCGCCGCTGCTCTTTGCCCAGTCTCCACGCGACCCGTTGATCTACGGTGTGGTCACGGCCGCCCTGCTGCTGGTCGCGTGCCTGGCAAGCGGGTTTCCCGCGCTTCGAGCCACGCGGGTCGATCCGAACGTGGCGCTGCGGATGGAATAGGATGTTAGCCGTTCAGCGGTCAGCGGTCAGCGGTCAGCGGTCAGCGGTCAGCAGCCTGCTGCCACCTGCCACCTGCCACCTGTCACCTGCCACCAGTCACCTGCCACCTGTCACCTGCCTCCCGTCATCACCCCACCGCTCGAATGGCACCCAACACCGCTCAGAGCCGCCCTTTCTGTCCGCCGGAACTTGGCGCCGGGACCTGCCGTCTGGTGCTCGGCACCTGTCTGTTGCACCATTCCCCGACCAGCGATTCCTCCCGAAGGATCATTACCATGCAGAGATTCATCCGTGCCGTCATTGTCATTGGCCTCGTGCTCACCGTTGCGAGCCCGCGCGCGCTGATGGCGCAGTCGCCCGCCCCCGACTCGGCGGATGTCAACTCGATCGAGGGAATCGTCCGCGCCTATTACGAAGTCATCAGCGGACCACCGGGGGCGCCGCGGCAGTGGCGACGGGACAGCACGCTCTACATGCCGGCCGCGACGTTCGTCGCGATGGACGTGAAGAACGGCACACCGGTCGCCTCGGTGATGACGCCGGAGGAATTCCGCCAGCGCACCAACGCGTCGTTCGTGAAGAATGGCTTCTTCGAGACCGAGATCGGCTCGCGGATCGAACGCTTCGGCAACGTCGCCCAGGTACGGAGCGCCTATGAGACTCGACAGGTGTACGGCGGTCCGATCACGGGCCGGGGCGTCAACTACCTGATGGTCTACTGGGATGGCCGCAGGTGGTGGATCGCCGGCGCGGTGTGGGATGACGAGCGGGAGGGGACGGCACTGCCCGGGATATGGGTGGGGCGGTTCGAGCGGGAGGGGTAGGGAGCGGCTGTTGGCTGTTAGCCGTTGGCGTTCAGCTGCTCGCTGCCATTTGCCAGCTCCTCATCGTACAAAGAGTGCCGAAAACTGATCCGCCGCGCCGGGCCTGTCACCACCAAACTTGAGGCGCACGGTATCGCCGGAACGGGCGGCCCTGTAGAGGCTGAGGGAATACTGGCGCTCGTTGGGGTGAAGAAGAGCGAGTCGCTCGCCATCTGATACTGGCCGATTTCGACCTGAGCATCGCCATGCCTCCCGCCGGGCGAGTCGGGAATCGTCCAACGAGGTACCGGAGAAGTTCCCGGGAAGGCCAGACCGCCGGATCCCTTGCGGGACCCGGCGGCTGGTTGCGTGTGGCCCCGGTTTCCTCAGGGCACGGTGAAGGTCTTGGTCAGCTTGCCGGT
The DNA here is from genome assembly GCA_031413355.1 of Gemmatimonadota bacterium. Classification (GTDB taxonomy): domain Bacteria; phylum Gemmatimonadota; class Gemmatimonadetes; order Gemmatimonadales; family GWC2-71-9; genus JADJOM01. Next base: position 4,394 of record JANOFA010000324.1, read on the forward strand.
CGCGCCGCCGTTATCGGTAACGGTCAGGCTCCAGGTACGCTTCCCGCCACTCGGGAACGTCCGGGTGAACGTCGCGAGCGTCGAGAGAGTAGTCCCGGCGGTGTTGGTCCACTTGTAGCCGACGATGGTGCCGTCGGGATCGGTCGAGCCGGTGCCGTTGAAGGTGCAGATGTGGGCCGGAGCGGGCTGGCAGCTCACGGTCCACCGTGCCACCGGCGGCTGGTTCAGTGGCGGGATGACCGGGATCTGCCAGGTGGACAGGACTCCCCGGGTCCGATCGAGAGTCCGCGTTCCCAATGTGGCCTTGTCGACCAGGAACGCGATCGCGCCGACACCGCAGAGATCCCGGAAGTTGAAAGTCACGACCCCGGAAGGGTTGGTCGTGCCGGTGACGGGGGTGTTGGCCCAGTAGTCGTCCAGGAACCGGCCACTCACCTGCACGTTTGCGAGCGCGGCCCCCGCCTCGTCGGTGAATGTCGCGGCCACCGAAGCGGTGGTGTACATCTTCCCACCCTGGAAACAGCTCCCCGGAAACGCCGGGTCCTGCACGAACACCGCGTTTATCACCAGCGCGCCCGACACGAGGCAATTGCTCCCGCAGGGGGTGACCGGCGTCATCTTCATCACCCGCGAGCTGCGGCCAATCATGACGCTGGTCAGGATCTGCCCGGCGTTGTTCATCGGGCCGCCGCCGCCGACGGTCGCTCCGGGGTACGCCGGCGAAATGAGCCCGGCGAGAGACTGGCCTACGCCGTTGGGACCGGCGGCGATCAACCCGGTACTGCCCGCGGTGAACGAGATATCCTGCGCCAGGTTGATGGACCCCAGGCCAGCCCGGCTCAGGTGGCCGGTGGGGATAGCGGAGAGCTGCTGCCAGGAGCCGCCGTTAGACAGGCGAAAGGGGTAGATCAGATTCTGGCTTCCGGTCGTGACCAGGAAGTGGGCCTGGTCGCCGTTGTCATTGATGACACCGCCGCCGCTCGGCCCGAAGAACCCCCTCGGCACAGGCGGGAGCGGCAGGACGCTGGCCGGATTCCCCAGCTGATACCAGTGACCACTCCGGGTCACTACCTTGCCGCCCGGGCTCATTCCCCCCGGTATCTCGTTGGGGTAACCCTGGGCCGCGAGGTCGACGAAGCCGCCCGGCTGGGTCCACATGTAGGGCACGGCAAAGGTCGGGATCGCGCCGCCCTTGGTGGACCATCCGATCATCCGGCCCAGGTCTTCGAGGCCGTAGACATCGGCGCTGGTGGCACCGGGGAAGACGCCGACATCCTGGACAGTGTATCCGGCGCCACTCGGGGTCCAGACCGCCGCGTGGGTGGACGAGCCCGGGACGCCCGAGTAGCCGGCGATGAGGCCCTGGTTGTTGATGTAAGTCGGGAAGTTGTAGCCGACGGCAAATCCCGGCACGAGCGGGAGCTGGATCTGGGTTCCGCCCCGCCACACCACGACGTCCTCCGGTGGCAGGCAGAAGGGGCCGCAGCCGGTGTCGCGATACGCCCTGCCCACCACGTCGCCGGCGTTGTTCATGCCAAAGCCGGACGCCGCGGTACCGACGAAGTCGAGGGCGTACATGCTGGCAAGCGCGGATGCCCTCATTCCAGCGACGGGACTCGCAGCGGCGGTCGGTTCCGGCTGGTTTTCCCCGCACCCGGCCAGCAACAGGCCGGCGGCGAGAATAGCCGCGAGGTTTGCTCTCTGGGTCACTTGCATGGGTCCCTCCTCTTCTCATGTTGGTCCCGCATTGCCACAAGCTCCGGCGGTGCCTGCTCTGGTGTTGCAAATGCTGTCGGCGTACTCACTGCGCGGTCGAGACTCCTGGGCTCCGGCTGGCTCAGGGCACAGTGAAGGTTTTGGCGAGCTTACCGGTCGCGCCGTCGTTGTCGGTGACGGTCAGGGTCCACGTCAGGGTCCGGGAGCTCGCGAAAGTCCTGGTGAACGTCGGAAGCGTTGAAATGGTCGCCCCACCGGCATTCGTCCACTTGTAGCCGACGATGGTGCCATCGGGATCGCTGGAGCCGGTGCCGTTGAAGGTGCAGACGTGGACCGGTGCCGGCCGACAGCTGACCGTCCAGGCTGCGACCGGTGGCAGGTTGCCGCCGCCGATGGGGACCACGGTCCACATCACGGCGTGCACCCCCTGCCCCGGCGGGAAGTACGACTCGCCCACCACGACGCCCTGGTTGTTGATCCCGCGCGCGACCGAGTTGTTCACCGAGGCGCCGGGCCAGGGATCGAGAGGGATGTACTGCCCCTGCTTCCACAGCACACCGATCGAGCCGCTGGTGCTGCCGACGACGTCGCCGCTGTCGTTGATCTCGCTTACCGTGTTGGCCTGGCGAACCGGCAGCGGCAGCGACTGCACCACGCCGTTTTTCCAGACCACTGGATCGCCACCGTTGCTCTGGCCCGCGACATCGCCTCGGGTGTTGATCGAACGTCCGACCGACTGCAGGAAGGAGCCCGGCAGGTCTGGCAGCACGGTGAAGACGCCGTTGGCCCATACAAAGGCGTACTGGCGCGCGCCCGTGCCACCTGCGGTGCCGGTACCGGTGACCTGACGGGCGTCGTTGATGTCGTAGGCCATCGAGAAGTTGCCCCCCGGAATCACGCCCAGATCCTGGTAGAGCAGGCCGTTCCGCCAGAGGGCGGCGTGCTGGTAGGCCGGAACGCCGCCGCCGCCGCCCGTCCCGCCGCCGGCCACCTCACCGAGGGCGTTGAGGCCGTTGGCGACTGCGCCCGAGGCGACCGTGCCCGGCAGCGGCTGCAGTTTGAGTGCGGTGCCATGATCCCAGAACACACCATACGCCGCCTTGCTGTTGACCACCGCGACGCCGACCAGCTGCCGGTTTTCGTTCATCTGCCAGGCTGTCGCGGTGGCCGCACTGGGCTGGGGCAGCGTGTCCACGATGGCGCCGTTCTGCCAGATCACCCGTCGCCGCACGCCGCCGGCATCGGCGGCGACACCGACGATTTCGCCGATGTTGTTGATGTCGTAGGCGCTCGAGAAGGTGCCGCCCGGCAGCATTCCGAGATCGGTGATGGTGACCTGCCAGTTGCCCACGATCCGGGTGACTGAATTGGCGGTGGAGCTCACGATGCTCTCACCGCCGGCGGGGGCCACAGGGATCTGGCTGGTGCCCGCCGGATCTGCGGCATCGGCACAGGCGCCTAACGCAATGAGACTCGCCGAGCTCAGTGACCAGATGAGTTTCCGAACCATGATGCATCTCCTGTTAGGTGAACCGGCCTGATGACGCTTGCTGGGTGCTGAAGACGTGTTCCGCAGGGTCGCAGGAATACTGGCTACCGCTCCATGAGCGTACGATGAACCAGACGTGAGAGCGGAAGGCTCGCTGGTGCCTCGCGCTGCATCGCTGCGCCTCAGGCGTAGCGATTCGCTACGATCCGTGATTCAACCGCGACGCTGAGTGCGGGCGTACGCAGCTCCCTCGGCGCCCCGCGCTGGTGAAATCGCAGGAAGCGGGCCGGGCCATCGCAGCGCGAGCTACAGAGTGGGGAGCCGGTGCGGAGGAATGCAGCGGGTGCAGCGGGATGAAACAGGGCGTGACGCCGCGTGACAGGTCAGGTGAATGCGATCGATCCAGGCGCGCTGACGTCGAGGCGTCCGGAGGCCTTGTCCGGTTCCTCCCCGACCGCTCTCCGGCGCCGCAGAGCGTTCCGGCGGGACTCCCGGCCAGGCGCGGCTCGCCGGCTCCCAAAGAGCACCTGAATGATATCTGGAACGCGATGCGGAGACATTCGCCCAACGGCGAAATAAATGGCGAAGCCTTGATCACGACCTGCGAGCGTGAGTGGTTCATCGCTGGCGTGAACGACCAGAACATCCGACTACGCGTCAACTTCATGCGCAATTTCCTGGATGAGCTGTTCAAGCGCATGCCCAAGGCAGGCGAGACCAAGGCACCCAAGCCTCCGGTCGATTCGGAACTGGCGATCATACGCGCTGCACTCCAGAAACATCGCCAAGCAGGCGACACCTACGCTGCTATCATCGCCAAGTGCACTGCGGATTGGGAGGAAGAGTTCAGGCAGGAACGACTCAAGAAGCCGCCATTATCCGACGCGGCGACGATGTCGATGCGCGCTTCGCTGCGATGCAGGCGCGCATCGAGCAGCTCGAGCAGAAGCTCGTCGCACAGAGCGACGAACTCGCGAGCGCGAAGCAGGCCGCGGCGACGGCGCCGGTAGCGAGCGCGACCCCCGACGTGGCAGCCGAGCCGCCGGGCTTTTTTGACACGATCAACGTCGGCGGCTTCATCTCCGCCAGCTACTTCTACAACTTCAACAACCCGGGCGGCGGCTCG
>JANOFA010000325.1:0-3346 GCA_031413355.1 Gemmatimonadota bacterium
ATCAAGATTCTGGCGCTGCTGGAAGCCGATATCGATTTCGGCGAGGAGGATCTGCCGCCGGAAATTGTCTCTCGCGCCATGTCGGAAGTGGAAGGGCTGGCGCGCCCGCGGGTGAGCCCCGCTACAGGATGTAGCGCCGCAGGTCGTCGTCGTTGATGATCTTCTCCAGCCGGCCGCGGATCACTTCGCGGTCGAAGACGATCTTCTTGTGGGGATAGTCCGGCAACTCGAAGAGCACTTCGTCCATGAGCGTCGACATCACCGTGTGCAGCCGGCGGGCGCCGATATTTTCCATCCGGTCATTGGCCAGCCACGCGACGCGCGCGATCTCCGCGATTCCATCTTCGGTGAACGAGAGCTCCGCCCCTTCTGCCGCGACCAGCGCCTGGTACTGCTTGGTGAGCGCGCTCTCGGGCTCGGTCATGATGCGGATGAAGTCGCGTTCGGTGAGCGGGGTCAGCTCCACCCGGATCGGGAACCGTCCCTGCAGTTCGGGAATCAGGTCGGACGGCTTGGAGACATGAAACGCCCCCGCCGCGATGAACAGGATGTGATCGGTCCGGACGTAGCCGTAGCGGGTCTGCACCGTGGAGCCCTCGACGATCGGCAGCAGGTCACGCTGCACTCCCTCGCGCGAGACATCGGGCCCGGGCGACGAGCCGCGCTCGCCGGCGATCTTGTCGATCTCGTCAATGAAGAGGATGCCGTGATTCTCGGTCCGGTCGAGGGCCTCGTTGATCACGTCGTCCATGTCGACCAGCTTCTTGAGCTCCTCATCGATCAGGATCCGCCGAGCCTCGGGGACCCGCAGGGTGCGCCGCTTCTTGCGCCGCGGCATCATGTCCTGCAGCATCTCGAGGAAGTTGATCTGCTCCCCCTCCATCCCCTGCGGCGGCTGCATCATGTCGAGCATCGGGTAGCCCTGCGGCGTCACTTCGATCTCGATCTCGCGGTCGTCAAGTTTTCCCTCGCGCAGCATCAGCCTGAGCTTTTCGCGCGAGCGTGACCGCCGTTCGTCGTCCGACTCCTGCTCGGGGCGCGCCTGCCCGCTCGGCCCCACGACGAAGATCCCGGGACGTCCACTCCCCTCGGCGCGCTCGCTGCGAGCGGGTGCGGCCGGCGGCGGCAGCAGGATATCCAGCAGCCGCTCCTCCGTGCGCTGTTCGGCCTGGGGATAGACCTCGTCCTCGCGCTCGCTCCGCACCATGCTGATGGCCGCGTCCACCAGTTCGCGCACCATCGACTCCGCGTCGCGGCCGACGTAGCCCACCTCGGTGAACTTCGACGCCTCCACCTTGACGAACGGTGCGCCGGCGAGGCGGGCCAGCCGGCGGGCGATCTCCGTCTTGCCCACCCCCGTCGGTCCGATCAGGATGATGTTGTACGGAGTGATCTCGTCCCGGATCTCGTCCGGCGTCTGCGAGCGGCGCCACCGGTTGCGGATGGCAATCGCGACGGCGCGCTTGGCGAGATCCTGCCCCACGATGTAGCGATCGAGTTCCGCCACGATCTGCCGGGGCGGCAATTCCTCCAGCCACGGCGCTGCGGGCGCATCGGTGGACGGCGGCGGTCCGCCGGTTGGTTCAGGCGTGGTCATTCCGGCTGTTCCCTGAGGACCCTGAGGCGACCGGCGCTGGCATGCACGTCGTTCACGCGGCTCACAGCTCCAGGATGGTCAGGTGGCGATTGGTGAAGACACAGATGTCGGCCGCGATCTCCAGCGAGCGCTGCACCGTGTCCCGGGCATTGAGGCGGTCATCCGGCAGCAGCGCCCGCGCGGCGGCCAGGGCGTAGTTGCCGCCCGACCCCACGGCGAGGATGCCATCATCCGGCTCGATCAGCTCCCCGCCGCCGGAGAGCAGAAAGGTGTGCTCCAGGTCCGCGACGACCAGCAAGGCTTCGAGCCGGCGCAGCACCCGGTCGCTGCGCCAGTCCTTGGCGAGTTCCACCGCGGCGCGCGGCAGGTTGCCGGGATGGCGCTCCAGTTTCTCCTCGAACTTCTCGTACAGCGTGATGGCATCGGCCACGGAGCCGGCGAATCCCGCCAGCACCTTGCCGCCCTTGAGGGAGCGGACCTTGGTGGCGGTTGCCTTGACTACCGTGTCACCGATGCTGACCTGGCCATCGCCGCCGAGAGCGGTATGCCCGTGCTTCCGGACGGCGAGGATGGTCGTACCGTGGTATGTCGACATGGATCTCCTGGCAGGTGCATCCGCGGAAGTAGGGGTCGCCTATAGGCGACCCCTACGCCCGCGGATGCGCCTGCTGATAGACTTTTTTCAGGCGTTCAACGCTGGTATGCGTGTAGATCTGCGTCGTGCTCAGGCTGGCGTGACCCAGCATCTCCTGCAGGGCCCGCAGATCCGCTCCGGCATCCATCATGTGCGTCGCAAAGGTATGCCGCAGCGAGTGGGTGCGCAGGTTCTCTCCGCCGACCACGTCGAGCGCCCGGTGCACGATCCGCTGCACTGAACGTGGCGTGAGCCGCCGTCCCCGCTGGCTCAGGAAGACCGCCGCGCGGTCCGCGCCGGGCCGCTGGGCCAGCAGCTCCCGCTGCTCAAGCCAGTGACGCATCACCCGGCTCGCGCGTCCGCCGACCGGTACCAGCCGTTCCTTGCTGCCCTTGCCCCGCACTTTCACCTGGTCGCTCAGCAGGTCGAGATCGTGCAGCTGCAGCCCGGTGAGCTCCGACAAACGCAGGCCGCTGGAATAGAACAGCTCGAGGATGGCGAGATCGCGCAGGCCGGCGACATCGTCCTCGTCCGCCCGCGCTTCCGCGGCGGCGAACATCTCCTCGGTCCTCGGTCGGTCGAGGTAGGCCGGCAGATGCCGATCCTGCCTTGGCACCCTCGCCGCCCGCACTGGTGACTTCTCCAGCCCATGATGGGCCTGCAGAAACCGGTACAGTGAGCGTACCGCCGAGAGGGCACGCGCCATCGAGCGCTTGGCCAGACCGCGCCGCTGCAGATCCCCGAGGAAACCGCGGATGCCCAGCCGGTCCACCCGGCCAAAGTCCCAGTCGCCGGCGTAGTGCCGATTGAGAAACTCCACGAACGCTTCGAGATCCCGCCGGTAGGCCAGCACGGTGTTCGCGGACAGCTGGCGTTCCTTCTCGAGGTGCAGGAGGAAGGCGGAGACCTCGGCGAAGGCGGTTGGGCGGTTGGGCGGTTGATGTCTCGTGGTCATAGCTGCCTGAGCCACTGGTCGAAGTCCGTTGCCGCGCGAGCCACGAGACGCGCTTTCTTCTCATCCTTCTTCCGGCCGCCCGACCGCCCGACCGGCTGAGCCGCATCCAAACCCTGTGGACCCTGGTCCGCAAGGCCCAGGCAGGCCCCGCGCGAGCCGA
>JANOFA010000326.1:0-2865 GCA_031413355.1 Gemmatimonadota bacterium
CTCGACCCTGCACACCAACGACGCCCCCTCGACGATCACCCGCCTGATTGACATGGGCATCGAGGCGTTCAACGTCGCCAGCGCCGTCAATCTGGTCGTGGCGCAGCGACTGGTGCGCCGCATCTGCAAGGACTGCAAGGAGCCCCACGAGTACACCGACGTGGAACTCAAGGTACTGGGGGAGGATGTCGAAGAACTCAAGAAGATGGCCTTCATGCGGGGGCGCGGGTGCGACACTTGCAACGGAACCGGGTACAAGGGCCGCGCCGGCCTGTATGAGGTGATGGCCCTCACCCCCGCATTGCGTCGCCTGATCCTTCGGGGCGGCTCCGTGGCCGAGATCCGGGACCAGGCGGTGGAGGACGGGATGCTGACTCTCCGGATGGATGGTCTCAAGAAGATCTCGCGCGGGGTCACGACGCTGGAAGAAGTGATCAAGGAGACGGCCGCATGACGGTGAACCTCCGGGCCCTGCTCGAGGAAATGATCGAAAAGGATGCCTCCGACCTGCACATTACCGCGGGCGAGCGTCCCAAGCTGCGGATTGATGGCGACCTGCACAGCGCGTCGGCGCCCGACGTGCTCACCGCCAAGGAAACCCTGTCGCTGGCCTATTCGGTCCTCACCGAGAATCAGAAGAAGCGGTTCGAGACCGAAGACGAGCTGGACTTCTCCTTCGGCATCCAGAACCTGGCCCGGTTCCGCGGCAACGTCTTCAAGCAGCGCGGCTGCGTGGCGATGGTCATCCGCATGATTCCCTTCAATGTGCGGACCTTCCAGGACCTGGGCCTGCCCCCGGTCCTGTCCAAACTGTCGGAACGACCCCGCGGCCTGGTCCTGGTCACCGGACCCACCGGCTCGGGCAAGTCGACCACGCTGGCGGCGATGCTCGACAAGATCAACAAGGAGCGGAAGGGTCACATCATCACGGTGGAAGACCCGATCGAGTTCATCCACCGCCACCAGGGCTGTATCGTCAACCAGCGGGAAGTCGGGACCGACACGAAGAGTTTTTCCAACGCGCTGAAGTATGCGTTGCGCGAGGACCCCGACGTGATCCTGGTGGGCGAGTTGCGTGACCTGGAGACGATTTCCGCCTGCCTCACCATCGCGGAAACGGGCCACCTTGCCCTGGCGACCCTGCACACCAACTCCGCGGCCGAGTCGATCAACCGCATCATCGACGTCTTTCCGCCCAGCCAGCAGACCCAGGTCCGGGCCCAGCTTTCCTTCGTGCTGGAGGGCGTGCTGACCCAGACGCTGCTGCCAAAGGCCAAGGGACGTGGCCGCGCCATGGCGTGCGAGATCATGATCTGCACTCCGGCCATCCGCGCCCTGATCCGGGACGACAAGGTGCACCAGATCTACTCCGCGCTGCAGTCCGGCAAGAAGCACGGCATGCAGACGATGAACGATTCCTTGTTCCAGCTCTACATGAGCCGGGAAGTGGCCCTCGAGGAGTGCCTGCGCGCCTCCGGGGAACCCAATGAGCTGCTCCGGATGTGCGGTGAGACGCCGCTCGAGGAGCAGGAAATGGGGGCGGTGGAAAAGCCCACCGGCCGTCCCGCCGCCCGCCGGTAAGCACCCAGGAGACGCACGATGCCAGTTTTCGAGTATACCGCGCGCAACGCCAGCACCGGCCAGATCCTCAAGGGCACGCTCGACGTGCCCTCGCGGGAAGAGGTGCTGAAGCACATCAAGCAGCAGAAGATGATTGTCGTCAACGTGCGCGAGAAGCCCAAGGACATCTCGTTCTCGTTCGGCAAGAAGGCCATCAAGACCCGCGATATCGTCATCTTCACCCGGCAGTTCGCCACGATGATCAACTCGGGCCTGCCGCTGGTGCAGTCGCTGGACATCCTGGCCAAGCAGACCGAGAATCCGTCCCTCGCCGAAGTGACCAAGCAGGTCGTCTTCGATGTCGAGAGCGGGCACACCCTCGCCGACGCCTTCAGCAAGCACCCCAAGGCGTTCACCGAGCTGTACGTGAACATGGTCGCCGCCGGCGAGGCCGGCGGTATTCTCGACACCATTCTGCTCCGGCTCGCCACCTTCCTCGAAAAGAGCGACGCCCTCATCCGCAAGGTGAAGGGCGCCATGATCTACCCGGGCGTCATCTTCAGCGTCGCCGGGATCGCGGTGGCGGTGCTGCTGATCTTCGTCATCCCGACCTTCCAGAAGATGTTCGCCAGTGTCGGCATGGAGCTGCCGCTGCCCACGCGTATCGTCATCGGCATGTCGGACATGCTGATCAACTACTGGTGGGTGCTGATCGGGATCATCGTCGGCATCGTCTTTGCCCTCAAACGCTATTACGCCACCCAGGACGGCCACAAGAAGATCGACCAGATCCTGCTCAACTCTCCCATCCTGGGCGACCTGCTGCGGAAGTCGGCGGTCTCGCGCTTCACCCGGACGCTGGGCACGCTCATCAGCTCTGGCGTGAGCATCCTGGACGGCCTCGAGATCACCGCCAAGACGGCGGGCAACCGCGTGATTCACGACGCGGTCATGGAGTCGCGCAATTCGATCGCCGGCGGTGAGACGATTGCCGGCCCGCTGGAGAAGTCGAAGGTCTTCCCGCCGATGGTCATCTCGATGATCGCGGTCGGTGAGCAGACCGGCGGCCTGGACGAGATGCTCTCGAAGATCGCCGACTTCTATGACGAGGAAGTGGACGTCGCCGTGAGCGCGCTGCTTTCTCTCATGGAGCCGGTCATGATCGTGGTGCTCGGCGTCATCGTCGGCGGCATGGTGATCGCCATGTACCTGCCGATCTTCGACATGATGAACGCGGTGCAGTAGGGGGGGCCCCAGGGGCGCCCCAACTACGGCACCCCGCCGCCCCAACCGCCCCCGGGGGGG
>JANOFA010000327.1:0-8351 GCA_031413355.1 Gemmatimonadota bacterium
ACGCAGGCGAACCCGGCGGCGAAGATGCGCCAGTAGGGCCGGGCATAGGGGAGCAGTCGTCGCAGATGAGTCATTGCAGTGCAATGTGGCCGGGGCGAGAGAGCCACGGCAAGTCTTGAATCGAGGAGCTAGACCATGATGAGGAAAATGATAGCTGGCGTGACCCTGTTTTCACTTCTGGCCTGCGGTGGCAAGGGCGAGCAGCAGGCCCAGGCGGCCGACAGCCTGCAGCGCGATCTGCAGCTGGCTCCTGCCGAATCCACGACCGCCCTGAACGATCAGGGCACGGCAGCACCGGCGCCCGCGCCGATCACCCCGGCGCCCACCCCCGCCCCCGCGCCAGCCACGCCGGCATCGAAGCCCAAGCCGAAGCCCGTCGCTCCGGCACCGGCCCCCGCCCCGAAGACGATGACCCTGGCCTCGGGGCTCGCCATCGAGGCCTCGGCAAATGACAGCCTCCATTCACGGCACAACGAGGTGGGGGAAATGTTCCACGCCACCGTCGGTGCGGATGTGAAGAACGCCGCGGGCGCAGTCGTCATTCCGGCGGGCTCGGTCGTCACCTTCAAGGTGTCGATGCTCAAGCCGGCCCAGAACAAGAGCTCGGCGGATGGCAGTATCCTGCTCGATGCGCAGGAGGTGACCATCGGCGGACAGTCGTACCCGATGACCGGCTCCGCGCGCACCAAGAATGTGCAGCACGCGCTGGAAGGGCAGGGCGTGACGGCCGGAGGCGCTGCGCGCGTCGGTGGTGGCGCGGCGGCCGGTGCAGTTGGCGGGCAGGTGGTCGGCGGCAAGACCGGCGCGATCATCGGCGGCATTGCCGGTGCAGCGGGCGGTGCCATTCTCGCCTCCAAGACGGCGGACCGCGATGTCGTGGTCCGCTCAGGCGACAAGGTGACCTTCACCCTGAGCGCGGACTTCACGATTACCCGCTAGGCTGAGTGTGGGCCGCACGTATGCGGCCCTCGCTTGATGGTGCTGTAGGCGGGAGTAGGCGTGAGGGCCGCATGGATGCGGCCCTTACGTTTTCCTATCGCGTATCGCCTATCGCCTATCGCCTTTCGCCCTCAGTACCCCGACCCCCCTCCACCCAGCCGTGGATCGCTTACCCCCTGCCACCCGGTCGCGGTACGGATGATCGCCTCGACATCCCCCCAGCGACCGCGGTATTCAATTGTGTGTCCCTGCGTTTCGAGGGTGGCGATAGTGGCCGGGGTGAAGCCGTCCCGTTCCAGCCGGATCGCGTCGGGCAGGGCCTGGTGGTGCATCCGGGGCGCCTCGACCGCCTGCGGCAGCGGCATCTGGTGGTCAATCACGTTCGAGATGACGTGGTAGACCTGGGTGATGATGGTCGGTCCTCCCGGCGTGCCCACCACCATGAGGAGCTGGCCGGCGGGATCGAGCACGATGCTCGGTGTCATCGCCGAAAGCATGCGCTTCCCCGGCTGGATGGCGTTGGCTTCGCCCTGGACCAGGCCGTAGCCATTGGGCTTGCCCACCGCGGTCGTGAAGTCATCCATCTCGTCATTGAGAATGAAGCCTGCGCCGGACACCGCGACGGCGCTGCCGTAGCTGTCATTCAACGTCGTCGTGCAGCTGACGGCGTTGCCATCGGCGTCGACCACCGAAAAGTGGGTGGTCGAGCCGCCATCGCGGAGGGTCGGATCGAACGGTGGGGTCGGTGTGGCGTGGGCCAGGTCGATCGCCGCCCGCTGTTTCGCTGCATACTCCTTGGATACCAGCCGCTCCAGCGGCATCTTCACGAACGCGGGGTCGCCCAGGTAGGTGTTCCGGTCGATGAACGCGCGGCGGATCGCCTCCGCCTCGCGATGCAACAGCGCCGCGGAGCCGAACGGTGGCAGCTTGCCAAAGCCCTCCATCGTGTTCAAGATCATCGCCAGGGTGACGCCACCGGAGGACGCCGGCGGCATCGAGTAGATCGAATAACCGCGGTAGCTGATGCGAATGGGTTCGCGCCAGACGGGGAGGTAGCGCGCCAAATCGGCGTGCGAGATCAGCCCGCCGCCACGCCCCATTTCCGCGACGATGGAATCCGCGACCCAGCCACGGTAGAAACCGTCCGCGCCATGGGCCTGGATGGCGGTCAGCGTGCGAGCGAGATCCTGCTGCACCAGGCGGGTACCGGGTGCCGGTGCATGCCCGCCGCTGTCGGGCAGGAAGTAGCGGCGTGACGCCGGGAAGAGGTACAACTGGGCCCGGTAGCCTTCGATCGACTCGCTGCGGTACTCATCAACGATGAATCCCCGCGCCGCCAGCTCGATGGCGGGTGCGATAATCTGGGCCAGTGGCAGGCGCCCGAACTTTCGGTGCGCTTCCACCATGCCGGCGACCGAACCCGGCACTCCCGAGGCCAGGTGTCCGACATCTGACAGGGCGGTTGGATCGCCGGAGCGGTCCAGGAACATGTCGTGAGTGGCCCCAGCCGGCGCCGTCTCGCGGTAATCGAGAGCGGAGGTGGTGCCATCCGCCAGGCGAAAGATCATGAAGCCGCCGCCGCCGAGGTTGCCGGCTTCGGGGTGCACCACGGCGAGGGCAAAGCCGACACCGACGGCGGCATCGATCGCGTTACCTCCGCTCTCCAGGATTCGCCGTCCCACCTCGCTCGCGATCGGGCTGCCGGAAACGACCATTGCCCGCGCTCCTGTGGCCACCCGGGCCCGGCCGGTCAGGGGCCAGGCCGGATTGATCTGGGCCGCCGGTGTGCCACCGGGCACGGTGAGCGGGATGGTGGCCGGCGCCGGGTAACAGGCGGCCAGGACCAGCCACACGACAGGGGCGCACGAACAGAGACGGCGCACGCAAACCTCGAGGAAACGGGAGAAGTGGTTGCTGGGGGTAACCCGGGTGCCCTAATTTACGGCTTGCCTACCCGCCTTCCAATGACCGAATCCCATCTGGACCCGCGGTTGACCGAACGCCGCAACCCGCGCACCACCGAAATCGACCGCGCCTCCACCCTCGAGATCATCGACCTGATCTCGGCGGAGGATGCCGCGGTCCCCGCCGCGGTTGCGCGTGCTCGGGAGGAGATTGCCCGGGCCGTCGACCTGATCGTGGCAGCTATTCGGTCCGGTGGCAAGCTGTATTACATCGGGGCGGGAACGAGCGGACGCCTCGGCGTGCTCGACGCCGCGGAATGCCCACCGACCTTTGGCACCGAACCGGAGCTGGTCACGGGTAGCATCGCGGGTGGGTACCGCGCGCTGGTGCGCTCCGTCGAGGGAGCGGAAGACGACGTCAACGCTGGCATCGCCGAGATGGACGGGCAACGGGTGGGGAACCGGGACGTTGTCGTCGGGATCGCGGCGAGCGGGACGACACCGTTCGTCCGGGCAGCGCTGGGACGGGCGCAGGCCCTGGGGGCGCGCACCGTGCTGCTGTCCTGCAGCGCGCCACCAGCGCTGCTGGAGGAAAGCTGCGACGTCTGCATCACCGTCATGGTGGGACCGGAGGTCGTCACCGGATCCACCCGGATGAAAGCGGGCACCGCCACCAAGCTGGTGCTCAACATGCTCACAACCGGATCCATGATTCGGCTCGGCAAAACCTGGGGCAACCTCATGGTCGACCTGCGAGCCACGAATGCCAAGCTGTCCGATCGGAGCGAGAGGATTCTCATGGAGGCGACCGGGGTAGCCCGGCCCGCGGCCCGCGCGGCGCTGGACGCCGCCGGGGGTCGGGTAAAGTCGGCCATCGTGATGCTGCGGCAGAATGTCGCTCTCCCCCGAGGCCGATCGTCTGCTCGAGGCCCATGAGGGGCGGTTGCGGGACGTCGTCGGCGATCCGCCCCCGGTGCAGGCCTTATGAGCGAGCGCCCCACGCTGGCCGTCGGACTGATGTCCGGCACGTCGCTGGATGGCATCGATGCCGCACTGGTCCGGATCGAAGGTCCCAATCACGTTCAGCTGGTGCATTTCCTGACGCGACCTTACAGCCAGGCGGAGCAACAGCAGGTCCTCGCTGCCATCGCCACTGGCGGCACGCGGGCGCTGGCCCATCTCCACGTCCGGCTGGCGGAGTGGTCGGCGGATGCGGTCGACGCGCTGCTGGAGGCGTCGCACACCCGCGCCACGGAGCTGAGCTTCATCGCCTTTCACGGCCAGACCATCTGGCACGAGCCGCCGACAGTCTCGTGGCAGCTGGGTGAGCCGGCGGTGCTGGCGGAACGGTTCGGCGTGCGGGTGACGAGTAACTTCCGCGCCCGCGATGTCGCGGCGGGGGGGCAGGGCGCCCCGCTCGTCCCCGCGGCCGATGTGCTCCTCTTCGGTCACCTGGAGCATCCGCGGGTGTTGCTGAACATCGGCGGGATGGCCAATCTGACGTTCGTACCCCGGCGTGATCTCGAGGCCGGTACCTTTGCCTTCGACACCGGTCCAGGCATGGCGGTGATCGACGCCGTGGCCCGGCTTGTGTCACCCGGTTCCCGCTACGACGTGGATGGCAGGCTGGCGCAGGCGGGAGTCGCCGATCAAGCGGCGGTCGAGCGGCGGCTGGCAGATCCCTGGTTCGCCGCCCCGCCGCCAAAGAGCACCGGGCGGGAGCAATTCGGCGACGACTACGCCAGCGCGCTCCACCGGGAGGTCCCCGGGACCAACGGGGTCGCCACCGCCGTGGAGCTGACGGCCAGGAGCATCGTTGGCGCGATCGATCGGGTGCCCAACGCGACGGAAGTGGTCGTGTCCGGCGGCGGAGTGCACCACCCGGTACTGACCGAACGGCTGGCGGGCCTGCTGGGGGAGCGGAATATTCCCCTGCGCCGATTCGACCAGCTGTTCTTCTCCGGCGATGCCAAGGAGGCCGTGGCGTTCGCCCTGCTCGGCTATCTCACCATCCACGGGCAGCCGGGAAACGTTCCGTCGGCTACCGGGGCTGCCGGCCGGCGGGTGCTGGGGCAGGTGACGCCGGCATGATCGCCGGGCGCCTAGTCTGCCCCGCCGTGCGCTGGCGCCCCGAAACCGGATTCTCCCACGAAGCGGCGGCCGTCGACGCCGCACTCGAGCTGGGCGTGGGCGGGTTCATCATCTTCGGCGTCGGCGGCGCGAGAGCCGATGAAGTTGCCACGTTGACCGAGCGGATCCGCGCCCGCGCTGGCCGGCCGCTGCTGCTCGCCGCCGACATGGAGCGCGGGGCAGGGCAACAGGCCGTCGGCCTCACGCCCATTCCCCCTCCCGCCGCCCTCGCCTCACTCGACGACGAGACCGTATTCACCTGGGCTGGAGCGACAACGGCCCGCGATGCCCGCAGCATTGGCCTCAACGCGGTCTTCGCGCCGGACGCAGATCTCGACATCGAGCCGGCCAACCCAATCGTTCAGACCCGGTCCTTTGGTGCCGACCCAGGGGCGGTGAGTCACGCCGTCGCGAGGTGGATCATCGCTTGCCAGGCCGAGGGGGTGCTGGCCTCGGCCAAGCACTACCCCGGGCATGGACGCACGGCACAGGATTCACACAACGTGCTGCCGGCCGTACCACTCCCGCTCGCGGAGCTCGCGGCCACTGACCTGCGGCCATTCGCCGCGGCGGTCCAGGCCGGTGTCGCCATGGTCATGACCGCTCACGTCGGCTTTCCCCGCTGGGATGCCACCGGTACCCCGGCGACGCTCTCGCCTGTGATGCTCGGCTACCTGCGTCAGGCACTCGGGTTCGATGGCTTGATCGTCACCGATGCGCTGATCATGGAGGGCGCACGCGCCGGGAAGACTCCGGGCGATGCCGCCGTCGCCGCGCTGGTGGCGGGGTGCGACCTGCTGCTGTATCCCGGCGACCTCGCGGAGGTGGTGGGCGCCATCGACCGCGCGGTGGCGTCCGCCGAATTGTCCGGTTCCGCGCTGCAGCGTTCGGCTGATCGCCTCGGCCGGTTGCTTGCTTCGATTGATTCTATCGGGGCTTCGCGCCCCGCGCCCAGCGCCAGTGTGGACCAGCGGGAGGCCGCGGATCAGATCGCCGACCGCCTGCTTCAGCGTGGCCTGGTCCGCGGCACCGCCCCGGCACTCGACGGCCTCGATCTGGTCGTGGTCGATGACGACATCGGCGGCTGGTACGCGCCGGGTCCGAGCGACATCGTGCGGCGGACCCTCGGGCAGCGAAAGACAGTGGAGCGCTCCAGCGGCAGCCGGATCGTGCTGGCGTTCGCCGAGCCGCGCGCCGCAAAGGGACGGGCCGGGTTCGGACCAGAGAGCCTCGCCCGACTTGCCGCGCTCGCCCCGGAAGCCGCGCTGGTGGTCGTCTTCGGCCATCCGCGCCTGGTGGCGGAGATTCCCGCTGGCCCGCCCGTGCTCCTCGCCTGGCATCGGCAGCCGCTGATGCAGCGCGCGGTGGCGCGCTGGCTGCATCGGGCGATGGGCACGCCATGAGCTTTCTCGATTGGGCCGTTGTCGCCGCCTATCTCGTCGCCAGTCTGGCGCTCGGGCTCTGGGTCGCGCGCAGAGGGGCGAGGAGTATGGCCGAGTTCTTCGTCGCCGGCCGCGCGATTCCCTGGTGGCTCGCCGCCACCTCGATGGCCGCGACCACGTTCAACGTCGACACGCCGCTTTACGTCGCCGGCCGCGTGGCCCGGGCCGGTGTGGCCGGCAACTGGGAGTGGTGGTGTTTCGCCTTTGCCCACGTGCTCCTGGCCGTGCTGCTCGCCAAGCTCTGGCGCCGGGCGAACGTCGTTACCGACATGGAACTCACCGAGCTGCGCTATGGCGGCACCCCGGCGGCGGTCCTCCGCGCGAGCCGTGCCTTTCTCTTTGCCGTCCCGCTCAACTGCATCAGCATTGGCTACGGCATGCTGGCCATGCGGAAGGTCATGGACGGGCTGGGGCTGCTGCAGAGCTTCCAGCACCTGCCCGGCGACGACCGGCTCTGGACCCTGATGCCGATCGTTCTCATCACCCTCGCGTACACCGCCGTCGCCGGCCTGTGGGGCGTCGTCGTGACCGATCTGCTGCAGTACATCCTCGCCCTGGTCGGTGCGTTCGTGGTGATGGGGTACGCGCTCCATGAGGTCGGCGGGTTGCATGGGCTTACCGAAGGATTGCGCGCGGCGGGGCAGGGGAATCGGCTGCAGCTGATGCCCCACGGCGAGGACGCCATGGTCCCGCTCACCACGATGTTCGGTTATCTCGGCATCCAGTGGTGGGCGTTCCGCAACAGTGATGGCGGCGGGATGTTCGTGCAGCGGCTCGGCTCCTGCGCCAATGAAAAGGAGGCGGCCAAGGCGACCCACGCCTTCAATATCCTGAACTACTTCGTGCGGACCTGGCCGTGGATCATCGTGGGCCTGGCCGCACTCCTCATCCTGCCGGATCTGGCGGATCCTGAGCTGGCCTATCCGCTGCTCATGAAGCGATTTCTGCCACCCGGGCTGCTCGGTCTCGTCTTTGCCAGCCTGCTCGCCGCCTTCATGTCCACCGTATCGACCCAGATCAACTGGGGCGCGAGTTACCTGGTCAACGATCTCTATGCCCGCTTCGGCGGGGAGCGGGATGATCGCAAGCTGCTGCGCGCCGCCCGCTGGAGTTCCGTGGGGCTGACGCTGCTGGCGGCAGCGGTCTCGTTCATGATGGATGATGTCGGCCAGGTCTTCCGGTTCCTGATTCTTATCGGGAACGGCCCTGGGCTGGTGCTGCTGCTCCGCTGGTTCTGGTGGCGGATCAATGCGGCGGCGGAGCTCGCGGCGATGGCCACTGCGGTCTTGATCGCGCTGCTGAGTTATCTCCCCGCTTTTGCCGGCCTGGATTTCGGAGCGCGCCTTGCCGCGACGGCATTCGGCACGATGACGGTCTGGGTGCCGGTGATGCTCCTGACGCCGCCGGAACGTCCCGAGGTGCTGGAGGGTTTCTACCGCCGGGTCCGGCCGGGGGGATGGTGGGGGCCGCAGGAGCGGGCGACGGGCCTGGCCCCGCTCGACAATCTTCGCGCCGATATCATACGCTGGCTGGTCTGGAGCGTGGCGCTGCTGGGCGCAATGCTGGGGCTGGGAGCATGGCTCCTCGGCTGACGGGCGGTGTCAGCCCCGCCAGCAGATCCTCCAGCGGAATCGGCTCGGCGATCGCGAATCCCTGCGCGTAATCCACCCCGATCTGCCGCAGCGTCTCGAGCGTCTCGATCGATTCCACCCCCTCCGCTACGGTCTTCAGCCGCATCACGTGACCCACCCGGTTGATCGCCTCGACCATGGCATGCTCCACCGGGTCGGACTCGATGTGCCGCAGGAACGCGCCCGCGATTTTCAGCGCATCCACCGCCTGCGCGATCTCCACAGTGGCGTCCGTACTTCCGGTATCGACGATGATGATCTCGTCGGCGAACCCGGTGATCGAGGCGAGGCAGGCGCCGATGAAG
>JANOFA010000328.1:0-1353 GCA_031413355.1 Gemmatimonadota bacterium
ACCGGATACGACTGGATGCCATCCGTGACGGAAAACTCGATGGTCTGTGTCGCGACGTCCCGCTTGATGGTGCCGGGAACGACCTTGGCTTCCATCTTGAGCCCGGTGTTGTGCAGGCTCGGGTCCCTAGCGATCCGCTCGGCCAGCTCCGAGGGCTTGAGCGAATATTGCCCGAACTGCTTGACGCCCTGCGCCATCAGCAGTCCGACGCTGACGACGATGACCCCTGCGCCCAGCAGAAACTTCTGACCGGCTTTCATGGCTAGCTCCGTGGGTGACGTCTTACAAACTCAATATAGCGTCCCAGACGATCGGCGCAGCTACTTTAAAGGTATCTTCTGACTGCAGGGCCTCCGGAGCCTGGATGCTCCCCGGAGTTGGAACGACCAGACGCGGGACGGTGACATGGCCGACGAACAACCTGCCCGGGCACCCCGGGTCTCATGGATCCACTCACTGTTCAACCATGAACGCAAGGTAGCCCGTCCCACCCTGTCGGCGCTCAACGCCCTCCTGGGTGGTGGCAGTGCCGACCCGGCCGTAGGGGTCCACACCGCACCCCCGCTCGGTGGCCCGACGGCCATCGAGCTGGCCAACCTGCCAGGCCTTTCGGAAATCGGGGGCGTGGCGCGGATTGAGGCGCCGGGAGAAGCACCGCTCGCCGTCGCCCGCGTCGGGCGCCGCAGCTTTGTCGGTTACCGCATGGACGCCGACGGCCTGGCGGAAGTACCGATTGAACTTGACGAGGCGGCGACCAGGCTGGTGATCGGGACCGATGAGGCGCCGTCAAGCCACTTCGAGTGAGGCGGCCGCGTCGACCGCCTGCACCACCTGTTCCTGCAAATCCTGCCGTCCCAATCCCACGCCGATCCGCTCCAGAAAGGCGTTTGGCGCGGTCCCGCCGGCGAAGATCCAGACGAAATCGTTCTTGATCGTCCGCGGAGCACCCTCGACCTCCAGCACGACCTGCCCCTCGCTGATACCGACCGTGGAAGGTGCAGCAGGCTGAGCACGATCGGCGGCATTGCGCGGATGGAGGGGCCGGACGGGGAGGCGGTGGGAGTCGCGCGGGTGGGACGGGCGAGTTTCGTCGGCTATCGGTTGACCGGCGATTCGCTCTCTGAAGTCGACGTGGCGCTGGATGAAATGACCGGGCGGTTGTCGATCGGCCCCGCCGACAGCGGCGAAAGTGCTCAGGCCTGACGGCGGAGTACCGTGAAACCGGGGCCCTGCGCGGT
The DNA here is from genome assembly GCA_031413355.1 of Gemmatimonadota bacterium. Classification (GTDB taxonomy): domain Bacteria; phylum Gemmatimonadota; class Gemmatimonadetes; order Gemmatimonadales; family GWC2-71-9; genus JADJOM01. The sequence goes on from JANOFA010000328.1 coordinate 1,239, forward strand.
CGGCTTCATCCCCGCGCCCAGGCCAGCGTCGCGCTCACCGCGCGATGCCATTCCCGCCAGCGCGCCTCCCGCTCCGCCGGTCGCATCGTCGGCTCGAACCGGGTGAATTTCCGCC
>JANOFA010000329.1:0-3846 GCA_031413355.1 Gemmatimonadota bacterium
CCCCTGTCGGGGAGAGGGGGAGAACAACACTCATCGATGGGTTCCCCCTCTCCCGCTTGCGGGAGAGGGGGTCAGGGGGTGAGGGCCGGGAGGGAGAGGAGGCCAAGGTGTGACTCCCGGGGGGTGAAGGGGGCCAGTAGGTGAGGGCAGACTCACGGCACTACAGGACTCCGCGTCCGCCCAAACCGCAGGCTCCGCGTGGCCAGGAGAATCTCCTGCAGAAAGCTGATATACCCGCCGATGAGGGCCACCATCGCCGCGACGAACAGCCCCGCCAGCAGCACGACCAGCGCCCGGTCGAGGAGCGATCCGAGAAAGAGGCAGGCGATAAGCAGGCAGACAAAGAGCGCGGCCGCGGTACACAGCGTGATACCACGATTCACCAGATGCGCCCGGCGGGAGAGCGTGCCCAGCTCGGTGATCGCGATCTCGTGCGTCGTCCCGGTGGTCTCCGGCAGCTGTGTCTCCAGCAGACGAGCCCGGTCGATGATGCGCGACAGCCGCGTCGTGAGTACGCCGAGCGTCACGCCAATGCCCGAGAGCAGGAAGACCGGGGCGACGGCGAGCTGGATGACGTGCGGGACATCCACGGCGCTGTTCAGCTGCATGCGGTACACTCTCCTTCGGCCTCAAGAGATCCTTCGTCGCTGCGCTCCTCAGCAACTGTCTTGAAAATCAAGTCTCGGCGACGCGCCAGCGGGTGCCGGCCTGGAGCATGGCATTGAGAATCGTGAGCAGTTTCCGCATGCACGCCACCAGCGCCACCTTGGCGGGCTTCCCCGCCGCGCGCAGCCGCGTATACAGCGCCTGGAGCACCGGGTTATGGCGACTCGCCACCAGCGCCGCCATGTATAACGCCCGCCGCACCTGGGCCCGGCCGCCCCAGATCACGCGATGGCCCCGCCAGGTCCCGCTGTCGCGGGCGAAGGGGGCGACGCCGGCGAGGGCCGCGATCTGCTTCCGATTCAGGTGGCCCAGCTCCGGCAGCAGCGCCAGGAGGGTGCGCGACACCACCGGCCCCATCCCGGGGACGCTGCGCAGCAGATCCTCCTGGACCCGCCACACCGGACTCGCCTCGATCGCCTGGCGCAGATCGTCGTCCGTCTCGGCCAAGCGGCGCTTCAGCCAGGTGATGTGGGCCTGCACGCCCCGCCGGACCCGGGTGCGCGCCAGTGGCAACCGGTTCATTTCCATCGTGAGCATATCCCGCACTTGGCGGCGGCGCGTGATCAACTCGGCCAGCTCGGCGGTGGCGGCGTCACTGAGCGGCCGCACGACGGGCTGCACCCGCTCCGCGAAGAGCGCCAGCACCGTGGCATCCAGCCGATCGGTCTTGGCCAACTGGCCGGTACTCCGCGCGAAATCCCGCACCTGCCGCGGATTGACGACGACCACCGGCAAGCCGGCCGCGGCCAGCGCCGCGACCACCGCCCGCTCATACCCGCCGGTCGCTTCACACACCAGCACGGTGGGGACGAGCGGCGTGGCCCAAGCCACCAGCGCCGCGTGGCCGGCGGCGTCATTGGGGAACTGCACCACCTCGCCCGTGGGCCGGACGACCCCATCGAGGGTGGCCTTGGCGATATCCAATCCGATGAAGCCGGGCATGGGAACGCTCCGTCGAGGGAAGGCGCGCGATGGCCCAGCCTTGCACGATGCGGGGTCCGACCCCGGGCAACTGTTCGGGCTCACGGCACGCGGAACCGAGGGGCGCCCTCGCTGAGGAACGGTGTGGACACCACAGGATGAACGAGCTGCCCCCCGACCCGGTAACCTACGACGCGTCCCCATCCTCGCCACCTCCCACTTTGGAGATACAAGGATGACACCATTTGCTGACGACTGATGGCCCTTAGCCAATGGCCACCGGCTATCGGCCAACGGCCCGCTACGGTCTCCGCACCGCTGCCCCGCTGTCCTGCCCCACCAGCAGGTTCATCAACGCCGCCTGCAGCTCCGGCCTCGGCGAGATCACCCCGGCCCGGGTCAGGTTCTTGACGGCCGCATCCCGGTCGCCTCTGGCCTCATAGGCGATTCCCAGCTGGAGGAATGGCAGGGCCATGTTGCGGGAGACGCCCTCCGCAGTCGGCTCCAGCGGCGTCTTGCCGCGCTCCGCCAGCCGGGCATGCCGATAGGTGTCCCAGGCCAGCCGCTCGGTCGTGGGCACGTCGAGCGCGGCGCCCAGCAACCGACGGGTGTCGATGGTCGGCAGTGTGGTATCCACGGGGGTGGTCTGCAGCGCCATCGCGTAGCCCTGCTGCAAGATGTAGCGTTCGAGCCCGTAGAAATCCCCACCCGTCGTCAGCGACCAGGCGACGGGCCGCCGACCGAGATTGTCCTGCAGGATCCGGAGCACGGCAAAGTCCCGGCTGTACAGCGGTGTGTTGCGCTGGAGGAGATGGCGGATCGTGCCGATCTGGACCGGGATGTCCTGACTGAGCAGTGTCGGCTGCGCGGCGGCGATCTGCTCATCAGTCATGGAATGGGCCCGCCAGGTCGGCGCAACCGGATGCAGTCCCTGCCAGATGGCGGGCGCGCTCGCTTCGTCGAAGAGGCGCACCGGCGCCTCACGCAGCTGCCGCTTGTACCAGTCGGTTTCGGTCAGCGCGAGACAGACGACAAGGACGTCTCGCCGCACGCCATTCACCTCCTGCGCCCACCAGAGCGGGAAGGTGTCGTTGTCGCCGTAGGTGAACAGGATGCCATACGGCGGAACCGAGTTCAGCAGGTTGTAGGCGAAATCGGCGGCGAGGGTGGTGTCGGGGCCGTGCCGACGGCTCGCCGCGGTGAAATTGGCGAGGAATGGCACGATGGCGACAAGCCCGATGGGTATCGCCACCAGCGCCGGGCGGAACTTCCACCGTTCCAGCGCAGCACGCGCGAGCGAAACCAGCCCCATTCCCGCCCAGAGCCCCCACACCGCGAAGCTGACCACAAAGAAGTAGTCGCGGTCGCGCACCTCATGATTGCTACCATCGGGGTAGAGATCGTAGGCCATGCTGAACCCGGGCTTGAAGTTCATGTAGGCCATCAGGCCCAGGCCGGTCACCAGCCAGAGCATGAACAGCAGCCACCAGGTAGGCCGGGAGGTGCGGCGCTGCAGCAGGAAGCCCCGGATTCCGAGAATGCTGAAGAGCAAAGTCGCGAGGATGCGCAGCGGGTATTCGCGGGTCGCCACGGTGATCGTCCGGGTGATCCCGTTGGCCCATTGCCAGTCGAAGTACTGGATGTAGTTCACCAGCTGCAGCCCGATGATCCGGAGGCTTCGCCCGGGGTTGTCCGGGCCGTGCGGCACCGTCGGGTCGTCCAGCGGAGTCCGGATCGGGTACTGCTCCCGCCGAATCACCGCCAGCAGCGCATCCCAATTGTCCGGTTGCGCCTCGTTGATGACCGGGTTTTGGCCGGCGCGGATGTAGAGGAAGAGGTAGCTCGTGACTCCGATGAGCGAGACTGCCAGGGCGACGAAGGCGAAGGGCAAACTTCCCGCCCGCCACGCGAACGCCGCCGCCGCCAGGAAGCAGAGCGCGCCAAGCGTCGCGAGCGTGGTGCTCCCCAGCCCGGTGCCAATCAACAGTGCCCAGGTGACCCCGACGACCAGCGCCTGGGCCCACTCCGTGCCCCGATCCGCCGGGGGTGGACGCGGGCGACTCGCGCAGGGTCGCGATCAGGAACGCGACCACCGCCGGACCGGCCAGCAGTGCCAGCAGGTGGTTGCCGATCGACAGACCGGCGATGTACAGGATGAGGAGGAGAGTGTGGGCCGCTCGCGGAGTGCCGCGGGTATCCCGCCAGACGAGGCAGAGCCAGGCCATCGCCGCGATGGTGCAGGTCGCAAGAGCGTAGACC
>JANOFA010000330.1:0-4398 GCA_031413355.1 Gemmatimonadota bacterium
GTCCCGACACCGCGCGGATGCGCCTGCCTCTCCGCCTGGCCCCGCTCGATACCCTCCCGCTGGTGGTCGAGTTCAACGACGATACCGCGCACACCGGCACCACCGACAGCGTGACGATCGGTCGGACCCGGCCTGGCGCCACCTACCACTGGTTCTTTCCCACCGGTACACGGGCGGTGGTGACCGGTCGGCTGGGGGAGGACCTGCGGGTGCGCTTGTCCCGCGGACAGGAGGCCTGGGTCCCCGCAGCCGATGCGATCGCGTTGCCGGTGGGCACGCCGGTCACCCGCGCGGCGGTCTCCTCCCTGACGCTCTCACCCCGGGACGACCGGCTGGTCCTCCGTGTCCCGCTGACGCAACGGATTCCATTCCGGATGGAAGAGGAGGCGGGTCGGTTGACCCTTCGACTCTACAACGCCGTCGGCGATATCAACTGGACCCGCTATGGCGCCACCGATCCCTATGTCCGGGATATCCGCTGGTGGCAGGTCGCCAGCGATGAGGTCACCCTGATCATGGACCTGGCTGGTCCGGTCTGGGGATACCGCACCCGGTGGAGCGGCAATGACCTGCTGCTCGAGATCCGGCGGCCGCCGGCGATTGACCCCGCTCACCCGCTCGCCGGCCGTCTGGTGGTCGTTGACCCCGGGCACCCGCCGCTCGGCGCCACCGGGCCGACCGGGTTGCGCGAGGCCGAGGCCAACCTGGACATTGCACTCGAGCTGCGATCGCTGCTGGAAGCCGACGGGGCACGCGTCATCATGACCCGCACCGCCGATGTCAGTGTCGACCTGGCCGCCCGCACGCGACTGGCGGATTCGGTGGACGCCGATCTCCTGGTCTCCATTCACAACAACGCGCTGCCCGATGGGCTGAATCCGTTCACTAATAGCGGGTCAAGCGTGTTCTATCATCAACCCCGGAGTCTCCCCCTTGCGCAGGCCATTCAGGCGGCACTCGTCCGCCGATTCGGCCTGCGTGATCTCGGCGCCGGGCGTGGCGACCTGGCAGTGGTGCGCCCGACCTGGATGCCCGCCGTGCTCTGCGAGGGGCTCTTCATGATGCTGCCCGAGCACGAAGCGGCGCTGCGCCAGCCGGAGGGACAGCGGCGATACGCCCAGGCTGTCCGCGACGGCCTGCTCACCTGGCTGCAAGGTGTGGCGGCGAAGCAGGGGGCGGGCGTCCCCTAGGCCGAACGTCATGAAGCTCGAACCAATGCCACGACTCCGCTGGACCCAACTGCGTTGCATCCTGAGCCTCGCCGGCGCCCTTCCGCTGGCAAGCGCACCACTCATGGCGCAGTCGCCCGAGGAACGGGTGGCCATCGAGCGTTTCCGCGACTCGCTCCGGACCATCAGCGACAGTGCGCCGCTGGTTGCGCTGGAGCAGCGGCACATTCTCCTGGCCAAGTCTGATCGGAACAACGCACTGCTGCACATGCGCCTGGGATTCATCGCGCTGCGGCTGGGTGAGCTGGGCAGTCGCAGCCGTCTGGAGGATGGTGCCGGCGAATTCGAATGGGCCACCGACCTCCAGCCGGACTGGCCGTGGGCCTGGTACGGACTCGGGCTCGCCGAGGATAAGGTTGGCGACTCGGAAATTTCAATTGTGCAGGGGCTGCAGGCGATGTTCGGCAAGGACCATCTGACCCGCGCCGCCAACGCCTATGCCAGATCGGTGCAGGCGGATCCCTCCTTCGTTCGCGGCCTCGTTGAGCTCGCCGCGACGGCGCTCCGCCAGCGAATCAACATCAAGACCACGCTGGCCCGCGAAGCCCTGCGCCTGGCAGCGGTCACCTCCGCGGCGGCCAATCCCGACGTGCTGCTCTATCGCGGCCGGGTGGAACGGGAGGTCGGCGACATCGACTCCGCCCTCGTCGCCTTCGATGCCTACGTCGCGGCCGGTCCCGACAAGCCGCTGGGTCTGCTCGAACAGGCGCGTACCCGGTTTCTGCGCGGCGCCCCCGATGGCCAGCTGCCGTACTATGCCGGTGCCGCGCTGCCTGATTCCGTGGCAGATGCGGAGTATCGCGTCGACCTTGCGCTCGTCGCCAACGACAGCGCCCTCGCGGAATTCGATCAGGCCAGCGGCGTCCGCCGGGTCGCGTTCCTGCGCCGGTTCTGGGGCCAGCGGGACCGCGCCTCCCTCCAGCCCGACGGCGAACGCCTGCGGGAGCACTACCGCCGACTGTACTATGCCAAACGGAGCTTCCAGCTGGTCAGCACCAACCGCCATTACGACATCGTGGAGCGGTATCGCTCCGGGAACCGGGACTTCGACGATCGCGGCCTGATCTATATCCGCCACGGCGAGCCGACCGGTCGGGCCAGTTACAACGCCCCGGGGATGCAGCTGAATGAGTCATGGAACTATGTCCGCGCCGACGGCAATCTCGTCTTCCACTTCGTGGCGCGGGAAGATGTGCAGGACTACAAGCTGGTCGAGAGCGTGTTCGACGTGCTGGGCTTCAGTGACGCGGTCTCGCTGCGCGGGGATCGCGACAACACCGTGGCGGCCGGCCGCGCCAATGAGCTGCTGCTCACACGGGAGAAGTTCTCGCCGGTGTACAGCCGTCTCATCACCTCCGGCATTGCGGGATCGCAGAAGTACCTGACCGAGGAACGACAGCTCGGCCGGCGCAGCATCGCCCTCGGGACCAGGAGCGACAGCTATGAACTGACCTACGCCACCCGGTTGCGGGTGCAGGCGAATATCGTCGCCGTGGGGCACGATTCCGCTGGGAGCATCCTGCATGTCTCCTATGCGATCCCCGGGTCCAGTCTCAGGGAGGTTGTCTCCGACCGCGGGCGTCTCTATCCGGTGCGCCTTCGTCTAAGCGTCTTTGATGCCTGGGGCAAACCCGTCGCGACACTCGATACGACCCGGGTGTTCATGTCACGCGAGCCGGTACCGGCGACGGAGAATCTGGTCGGCCGCCTCTCGGTGCCTGTCATCGCAGGCCACCTCACCTATCGGCTCGCGGTGGAACAGGGGCCCGACAACGGCGTGATCCTGCCATCGGACTCGATCACCTCTGGCGACTACACCGGCGGCGCCTTCGAGCTCAGCGGTGTCGTGCTCGGGACTCGCGACGCCAATCTGGCCTGGCGCCCCACACCGGTCGACACCGTCTGGTTCAACCCGCTCGGCCGCTTCCGGCGCCGGGCACCGATGGAGCTCTATTACGAGGTGTACGGCCTGGCCGGTGGAGCGCCATTCCAGACCGAGATCCTGTTGCGGAAGCAGGGCGGGGGCGGCCTCCTCGGGCTGTTCGGCTCCAAGAAGCCGGCGGTGCGGCTTGCCTTCGAGGAACAGGCCGATGGTCCCACGACCCGGGTGCAGCGCACCGTCTCGCTCGACCGCCTCCAGCCCGGCCGCTATTGGGTCGAGGTTCTGATCAGGAATGCCGCCGGTTCCGAGCAGCGCAGTCTGGCCAGTTTCGAGGTCCAGGACTGAGTTCATCTGCTAAGCTCTGGCTTTGCAGTAACTTGACTCTCTGTTGCTGACCCGCGAACCTTCCCACATGTTCTGTTCCCGCTGCGGCACCGAGGTGGAGAAGACGATCGGGTTTTGTCCCACCTGTGGCCTCGATCTTCGGGCCAGCACCCCATCGCAAGCCGCCCCAGCTGTTGATGCCGACGAGCACGATATCGTTCGCGATGCCCTGAGCGACGAGTACGAGCTGCTGGAGGAGCTCGGGCGCGGCGGGATGGCGATAGTCTACTGTGCGCGCGACAAGCATCTCGAGCGCCAGGTGGCCATCAAGGTCCTGCCCTTCTCGCTCGCCTTCGACGCCGAATTCGTGGAGCGCTTCACTCGCGAGGCGCGCACCTCCGCCCAGCTCGAACATCCCAACATCATTTCCATCTACCGGGTCGGCAAGAACGGCCGGGTGATCTATTTCGTGATGAAGATGCTCCGTGGCGGCTCGCTCGCCCGGATCATGGCCGAGCGGAAGACGCTCGCGCCCGCCGAAGTCAAGAAGATGCTGGCCGAGGTCGGGAGCGCGCTGGGGTACGCGCACAAGCGCGGTATCGTGCACCGCGATATCAAGCCGGACAACGTCATGTTCGACGAGTTCGGCCAGTGTGTCGTGACCGACTTCGGCATCGCGAAGGCGGGGAGCGGCTCGAAGCTCACCGGCACCGGGATGTCGATCGGCACGCCGCACTACATGAGCCCCGAGCAGGCCCGGGCCCAGAGCATCGATGGCCGCAGCGACCTCTACTCGCTTGGCATTGTCGCCTATCAGGCGATGGTCGGTGAAGTGCCGTACGACGGCGAAGACAGCTTCGCCATCGGCTACAAGCACATCATGGAGCCGATTCCGGTTCCCCTGTTCGATACCTCGGAGGAGCGGCGGCTTTTCGAGATCGTCAAGCGGCTGATCATGAAGGA
>JANOFA010000331.1:0-4932 GCA_031413355.1 Gemmatimonadota bacterium
GCATTCAGCATTCAGCATTCAGCATTCAGCTTGACGCCAACCGCCCAACCGCCCAACCGCCCAATCGCCCAATCGCCCAATCGCCCAATCGCCCAATCGCCCAACCGCCCAACCGCCCAATCGCCTACCCCTACCACCCCACCTCCTTCACCTCCGCCAGCACCCCGTCGAAGTCGTTGAACTTCACGCTCTTCGGCTTGGCCGGCATCAGTGGCAGAGCGATCATGCTCTCCGCGCCGGTCACCTTGACCCGCAGCCGGGCGAACTGGTTGTTCCCCAGGTCGAGCGTGACAGGGACATACATGAGGAAGTCCGGCGGCACCTGTTCCTGTCGCACCCGCAGCGTCACCTGCACCATGCCGTCAGCCGCGTTCTCCGCCTTCCACGCCACCCTGTACGTCGGGATCTCCGAGCGGTAGATCCATTCATCGAAGAACCAGCCCAGCTGCTGGCCGGTTACCTGCTCGGCGACCCGCTGGAAATCGGCGGTGGAGGCACTCTTGCCCCGATAGGTCGAGTAGTAGGTCTGCATGACCTTCGTGAACCGGTCCTCATTCATCCCCTTGAGGTCCAGCAGCAAAGTGCGCAGCATGTGCAGCACCCAGGCGCCCTTCTTGTAGATGATGATGTCGTAGTCCTCCGGTCGTCGGGCGGTCGCGACCCGGTGACCGAGCCAGATCGGCAGGGGGTCGTCCCGCAGCAGCATGATGTCGCCTTTCCAGGTGTTCAGGATGTCGAAGTACTTGCCGGTGCTTCCGCGCAGCGTCTGCAGGTACCAGAGCCCGGAAAAATTGGAAAAGCCCTCACTCAGCCAGCGGTCGCGGTAGGTGGCGTAGTCAACCGCGATTCCCCACCACTGGTGCGCCACCTCATGCGCCCTGAAGACCTCGTTGTTGGCGCCACCATCGGTGCCACTGGCGTGAAACGTCGCGTATGACAGTCCGACGATTCCGGGCCACGCCTCACCGTGCAGCCAGGGGATCTCGGTCGCGGCGAAGTGTTTCACCGGAGGCTCGCCGTAGACTCTGGTGTAGAAGCGCATGGCATTGGCGATGGAACTGCCGACCTGCGCCTTCATGTCCTTCCCCTGCAGATAGGCGCCACTCGCCAGCATCCGATGGGTCGCTTCGGACCAGAGCACCGTGGTCGGCGGCACGCCGCTGTCGGGGACCTGGTAGCTGTCGAATACGCCGACCGTGAAGGAGGCATTCCGAATCGGTTGCGGAACCACCCAGTGGGTCTGGATCATGTGGCCTGGCGCGCCTGCCGAATCAGCCCGGTCGCCCACACTGGCCAGTCCGTAGCCCTCGGGGTAGGTGAACCGGAGGTCGAACGACGCCTTGGTCTTCCCGTCGAGCGCGAGCGGATACCAGGCGATCGAGGATTTGATGAAAAAGAGGTCCGCGGCCCGATCGAGCAGGTCGCCGTGATAGTACAGGCGCAGCTGGCGGGTCTCCCCGGCCTGGAGACGGCGGTCGCACCGCACCCAGAGTTCGGGACTTTCGTGCCCCTTGAATACCGTCGCGGGAGTGCCATCCTCCCATGCAGCGGAATCGACGTCGAGTTTGTAGTACAGCCCGAACGCAACCCACGGTCCGATCGCAGTGTCGGCCGCGATGGTCAGCGTGGCCGCCACGCTGAAGCCCAGCCCGCCGCCCGCACTAGGCAGCCGGACGTCCAGCGCGTAGCGACTGATGCGGGCTTCCCGCCTGCGGTCGGAGCGCCCATCGGTCCGGACGGTGTCGCCCTGCGGCGTGAACTGCGCTAGGCGCTCGGTGTAGCGAGTAAACCCGGTGCCTTTCGCCCGCACGAGGAACTGCACGCTCTCCAGCTCATGCGGATTGTACAGGAACATCCACGGATCGCGGTTCTCCGCGCGCATCATGGCCAGGAAGAGTCCGGTGCGTTCCCCGTTCAGGAACGGCCGCATCAGGTCCGGATCGAGCGATTGGTGGCCCTCGTCTCCGTGGTACTCGAAGGCCTCCTCAGGCATCCGCTCCAGCCCCGACGGCGGCCTTCCCGGGCCGAAGGTGAGCTGGGCCCGCAACTGGTCGAGCGTCGAATCGGCGAAGAGCAGGACGGCCTCGGTGAAGGGCTCCGCGACGGAGGTACCGTTGCGGAACAGCTTCAGCCGCTCTCGCTCCATGGCCAGGGGCGGCGTGAAGTTGAAGGTCCCCTTGCCACGGAACAGTGCGCCCATGACCTGGCCGCCAACCGGCTGGAGCAGGTAGATCTGGCCTTCCTCGAAAACCATCTCGCCCACATCCCGCCGCAGCGCCAGATGCTTCACCGCCGCCGCCTGGTTCTCGGCGGGGGCGATCTTCCAGACTTCGCGAAACCGGTCAGCGAAACTGGCGGCGGGAGTTCCACTCCACCCGGCCGCCTGCGCACACAGTGTTGCGGGCACCGACAGGAGGGCAAGCAGGAGGGACACGGAATGCTGCGGCGGACGGGCCAGCATGGGAGCTCCGGGAACGAGGGGGCGTCACCGACCAACGTGGGGCGCGCCGGGGCTGGCGTCAACCGGTCGGGTGTCAGCCATCAGCTATCAGCCATTGGCCATTGGCCATTGGCCTTTGGCCGTTGGTTGGAAGCCTTCAGCCTTCAGCCTTCAGCCTATCGCCTATCGTCCACTCCCCAACCGCCCAACCGCCCAATCGCCCAATCGCCCAACTGCCCAACCGCCCAACCGCCCAATCGCCCAATCGCCCAACCGTCCAACCGCCTAATCGCCCAATCGCCTAATCGCCCAGCACCCCCCGCCATGCCTCGACCGACTGCACCGGGGCTCGGCAGCTGGTCCCGACGCACAGGTATGCTCGGGTCCCACCGGCCGCCCCCAGCATGCCGCGCACCGCGGCCGGCAGGAGCGCATCATCCCCGGCGCGCACCCGCTGTACCACGCGGCGGGGAAGGCCGCTCTGCAGTGCCGCGATATGGAGGGCGTTGGCGAGGCCGGCGTCGCCGTCCTCGATGATGACCAGGTGCGATGCCGGCAGCAGCGCCCAAGTAGCAGCCAGCAGGTAGGCGGCGCCGAAAATGCCGAGTTCCGGGGCTCCAGCGGCAAAGGCATGAAGTTGGCGGTCGCGCCGCTCACGCCAGCGCACCGCGCCGGTGAGCTCGGCCAGTCGCGCGGCCGCGAGTGCGGCGACACCGTTGAGTGAGGGGGTCGGCGTGTCCTGCACCGGCTTGACCCGAGCGGAGAGTAATCCGGTGGCTGAGGTGTCGTCGCTGGTGTCGAACAGGCCTCCGGCGGTGCCATCCTCATAGAGCTCCCAGGTCCGGTCGAGCAGTGCCTCGCTCCAGCTGAGCCACTGCATGTCACCCGTGGCCTCGTATGCCTCGATCAGCGCTAGCGCGAGCTGTACCTGATCCTCGAGCAGTCCGCCGCCGCCGTTCGGCGCGTGGGTGAGTGCGTTCGGGTCGGGCTGCTCGCGCCGGATCCGGTGCAGCGTCCGCAGCGCGTGTTCCAGTGGCCACGGGTCGTTCAACAGCGGTGCGGCGCGCAGGAGCGCCCCGACCAGCATGGCGTTCCAGCTGGTGTAGCGGCTGCGGTCGACGAACGGGGCTTCGCGCAGCTGACGGGCGGCGAGCAGTTTGCGGCGGGCATCTTCCAGTCGTCGGTCGGTGGTCGGCAGATCGAGGCCCAGCCGCTGACTGATCGTTTCGACCGACTCGGCGATGAACAGCACGTTGCGGCTCGGGTCGTGGTGCATGTCCCCCGCGGTCCCGATATCGTAGTGCGCACTCGCGACGGCGAACTCCTCCGGCGTGAGGACGCTCGCCGCCTCCTCCACCGTCCAGGTGAAGTAGTCGCCGTCGTCGTGCAGGCCGACATCGGCATCCTGGCTGGCGCCGTAGCCCCCTTCGCTGTCGGCGAGGACTTCGCGGATCCAGCGCACGATGCCCGCGGCCACCGTCAGGTACTCCGCCTGGCCGAACCCGATCGCGCCCTCCACGTACGCCCGCAGCAGTTCGGCGTTGTCGTACGCCATCTTTTCGAAGTGCGGCACGATCCACCTGGCGTCCACGCTGTAGCGATGAAAACCGCCGCCGATCTGATCGTGCATCCCGCCGCGTGCCATGGCGAGCAGAGTCTGCTCCGCCATCGCGCGGTGATCGGCGTTGCCGGTGTCCTGGGCCCGTTCCAGCAGGAAGCGCACGGCACCGGGATGGGGAAACTTGGGTGCGCCGCCGAAGCCGCCGTTCTGGAAGTCAAACCGTAACGCCATCTGCTCCGCCGCCGACACGAGCAGGGCAGGGGAGAGCGCACCGGCCGCACCTTCGTTGAGTTGCTCGGAGAGGATTCGCAGGATGGTGCCGGCCTGCTGCTCCACCCGGTCACGCTGGGTGCGGAAGACGTTGAGCACCTGGTCGAGCACGCTGCGGAATCCCGGCCGGCCGTACTTGCCATCGGGGGGGAAATAGGTGCCTCCGTAGAACACCTGCCCGGTCGGCGTGAGGAAGCCGGTCAGCGGCCAGCCGCCCTGGCCACTCATGGCCTGTACCGCGCGCTGGTACCGGACATCCACATCTGGCCGCTCGTCCCGGTCGACCTTGATGCAGATGAAGTTCTCGTTCAGGAATGCGGCGATCGCCGGATCTTCGTACGATTCACCATCCATCACATGGCACCAGTGACACCAGACGGCGCCGATGTCGAGCAGCACAGGACGGTCAGCGTGCTGCGCCGCCGCGAACGCCGCGTCGCTCCAGGGATACCAGTGGATCGGCTGGTGCGCGGCGGAACGGAGGTAGGCGGAGCTGGCCTCGGCAAGACGGTTGGTCATGGAGGAAACGTAAAGCAGCCGTCGGCTGTCAGCCATCAGCCATCAGCCGTCAGCCAACAGCCGTCAGCCAATGGCCGGTGGCCTTTAGCCGTTGGCCGTAGGCAAGAAGCATTCAGCCTGAGGTGCGCCTCGCGCCTCGCGC
>JANOFA010000332.1:0-3774 GCA_031413355.1 Gemmatimonadota bacterium
CCCGCCCCGCATCCGGTGCATGGGGCAGGAGCAGCAGCGCCAGGGCCGGCGTCACGATTAGTGCCACCAGCAGCGAAGCACCGATCGCCAGCACATACGCCAGCGCCAGCGGCCGGAAGAAGCTGCCCGCCAGTCCGCCAAGGAAGTATACCGGCAGGAACACCAGCATCACGATCAGACTGGCGAAGACCACCGCGCTCCGCACTTCGAGCGAAGCATTCAGTACCACATGGAATGCGCTGGCCGGGACATCCGCCAGGCGATTGAGCCGCAACCGGCGGACGATATTCTCGACATCGATGATGGCGTCGTCGACCACTTCGCCGAGCGCGATGACGAGTCCCGCGAGGACCATGGTGTCGAGCGTCCCGCCGCGGTACTTGAGCGCCAGCGCGGCGGCGAGCAGCGACAGCGGAATGGCCGTCATGCTGATCAGGCCGGTGCGCCAGTCGGCCAGGAAAAAGGCGAGCACCAGGATGACGAGCACGCATCCGACCAGGAGCGCCCGGTTGAGATTCCCGATCGCCTGCTCGATGAAGGTCGCGGGGCGGAAGATGGTCGGGTCCACCGCCACATCCGTCAGCGTGGGCGTCAGCGCCGCGAGAGCACGCTCGACCCCGCGGGTGACTTCAAGGGTATTGCCCCACGGCTGCTTCTCGACGATCAGGAGGAGACCCGGTCCGTCGTTAATCACTGCATCGCCGATCGCGGGACCGCTCCCCTCCGTCAGCTCCGCGACGGCACGAAGCGGCAGCGCGACTCCCTCCCGATAGGAGACGATCGCCCGGCCCAGCTCCTCCGGCGTGGTCACGCCGATCCGATGCGCCACCGCCATGCGCTGATTGGGCGAATCGATGTACCCCCCGGCCCCGACCGCCACCGCGTCGCCCGCCGCGCGCTCCACCTGGTCGAGCGAAAGACCGTGGGCCCGGAGCCGGTCAGGATCGACCAGCACCTGCAGCTGCCGGTCGCGCGCACCCCAGATGGCGACATTCGCCACGCCGGGAACGGCCATGAGCCGGGGACGGATGGTCCATCGTGCCAGCGTCGAGAGCTCCATCTGGCTGTAGCGCGATGACGTGATGCCGATCTTGAGCACCCGGCTCGTCGCCGAGAGCGGCGAGAGCATCACCGGCGGGCGGGCGGCGGTGGGGAGCGTCGGCGCCACGCGCGCGACCCGTTCCTGCACCAGCTGGCGGGCGCGGAGCAGGTCGGTCCCCGGCTGGAACAGCAGCACCACGCTGGAGAGGCCCAGCACCGTCTTGGAGCGCAGCGTCGTCGCGAAGGGAATCCCGCTCAGCGCCTGCTCCAGCGGCACCGTGATGAGCTGCTCGGATTCTTCGGTGGAAAGCCCCGGTGCCTCCGTCTGGATCTCGACCAGCGGAGGGGCGAACTCGGGGAAGACATCCAGCGGCAGGCCAGTCAGCGCCCGCCAGCCGGTGACAAGCAGCACGACCATCAGGGCGACCACCGCGACACGCAGGCGCAACGCGCCCGAGACCAGCCAGCGCAGCATCGGCTATTTCCCCGCGCCGAATTCGGTCCCGAACAGTTCGGCGGCGCCAATCGAGACGATCCGGGTACCGGGTTCCGGTCCCTGGTCGAGCAGCGCCCAGTCACCGCGGATGCCGCGCACCGCCACCCGCGCACGCGTGAACGTCACCGGATCGGTCTGGCGATAGACCCACGCCCCGCCGTTCGCATCATAGACGATCGCCGACCAGGGAACGACCAGCGTCGGGCCGCCCACGGCGCTCAACGGCAGCTCCACCGTGACCCGCTCACCCGGCCGAAAGCGACCGCCGGGATTGCCGAGTTCGTAGTACAGGTCGACCGAGGCGGAGCGGGGATCCGCCGTCGGTGGACCGGCGACTGGCCGCGCCGGATAACCCGACGCGGTGGTGGTGCTCCCCAGCGGAACGACGCGCGCCGTCGCCCGACGATCGATCGTCGCAACATCGCCGGCGTACACCGGCACGCGGACCCAGACGCGGTCGGCCGAGAGCAGCAGGAAGAGCGGCGCACCAGCCACGACGCTCTGGTTGGCGCCGACGTGCACCTCACTCACGACACCCGGGAGGGGCGAGCGAAGCACCAGCGGATCGAGGCCCGGTTGTTCGCCGGCGACTCCGCCGCCTGACGCAAGACGAGCCTCGGCGGCGAGCACCGCCGCCGTACTCGCGGTCCGCTCCGCCATGGCCAGCTCCAGTGCACGGGTCGACACCAGCCCGTCACGGTGGAGCGCCTCCACCCGGATCGCCTCCGCCGCGGCAACATCCGCCCTGGCTCTCGCCGCCGTGGCTTCCTCCCGGCTTCGCACCAGATCACCGCTTGGCGCGAGCGGGGTGAAGGTGGCAAGCGCCATCCCCTGAGTCACCCGCGCGCCCACCGCCGGCAGCGCACCTCCAGGCGGTGACCCCACCGTACCCGCCACCGGGGCCGACACCGGCACCGCAAGACCCGGCGGCGCGATCGTCTCGCCCCCGACAGCACGGACACCAACGACGGCGCGCCGCTCGACCGGCGCCGTTGTGATACCCAGCCTCCGGACCGCATCCTCGCTCAGGATCACGGTGGCGAGCTGGCTCTCCGCGACCGCGTTCTTCACTGTCGCCGCCGGGGTCGTCGCCGCCGGCTTCTCCTGCGGGCACGCGGAGAGCGCGAACGCGAGGGGCAGGAGCATCAGGCGCCGGGGGATTATCAGGTCACGCATCATTCGCTCCTGCCCATGAGGGCATCCAGATCCGCCGCAGCGTCCTGCCACGCGACCAGCGTCTCGAGCAGGGCCACTTCGGCATCGCGCTCCGCCCGGAATCCATCGAACACCTCCAGGATGCTCGCACTTCCAGCCGCGTAGAGCCGGAAGGCGCCTTCGCGGAGCGCGCGCGCACCCGTGACAAGGCTGTCGCGGGCGAAACGAGCGCGGGTCGTTCGTTCTGCGAGGCGTTCCCATCGCGTCGTCAGTTCCCGTTCCGCCTCCATTTCCGTCTCACGCATCCGCGCCACCGATACCCCGGCTGACGCCCGCGCCTCGGCGACCGCACCGCCGCCATGCTGCCAGATGGGGAACGGCAGACTGACGCCGAAGGTCATCAGCCCGTTCGAGTTCGTCGCCGTTGGATCGTCCCACTCGGTGCCGGCGGCAATCGATGGCATCGGAAACTGAGTCCACCGGGCACTCCGCAGCCGTCCAGCCGCCGCCGCGGAATCCGCCTGCGCCGCCAGCATCACCGGGAGAGTGCGCAGTCCGCCCGCCGGCAGTCGGGCCGGGTCGTCGAGTCCCGCGTCCAGCTCGCCGACCGGCACCAGGTCGCCCGCGCCACGGCCACCGGTCGCACGCACCAGCGCCGCCTGTGCCACCCGCGCCTCCTCCCGCGCCACGCTCGCCGATAACCGGGTCTTCGCCGCTTCCTGGGCGGCCTGCTGCACTTCCAGCGCGCTGATATCGCCAGCCTCCTCCCGCCGGTGCGCCAGCCGCACCAGTGAGTCGGCCAGCCGCATCTGCTCGTCGGCGATCCGCAGCCGCGCCTGCCCCGCGAGCGCACGATAGAAGGCGGAGCGAACCTCGCGGGTGAGCTCCGCCATGACCTGCAGGCTCTCCGCCCGGGCCCGGTCGACCAGCGCCCCCGCCGCGGCGCGGTCGCTGCCCCGGCGAAACAGCCAGCTCAGCGACTGCTCCGCCGAGATCCGCTGCCGGGGTGGCGATTCCGAGTAGCCGTAACTCAGCAGCGGGTTGCTGATGGTCCCCGCCACACGCACTCCCGCCCGGGCCGC
>JANOFA010000333.1:0-1438 GCA_031413355.1 Gemmatimonadota bacterium
GCCCTCCTGACCACCGTCGGCGTGCCCCACCTGGTCGTCCTGGTCGAGGATCTGGAGCGTCCCGACCTGATGGAGCGGGGCAAGGAGCTCCGCTTTCATCCGGCCCTGGGATCGGACGGGGCCAACGCCAACTTCATTGGACGGCTGCCGAAGGCACAGGGGGGCGGCTGGGGGCTTCGAACCTACGAACGTGGGGTCGAGGGTGAAACACTCGCCTGCGGAACGGGAGCAGTGGCGGCGGCGATCTCCCTGGCGCGGCTTGGAGTGGCCCTCCTCCCTATCGAACTGACCTGCCGGAGCAGTCGGATTCTCCACATCACTGCGACACTGTCAGGAGGGAAGGCGACTGATGTCCGCCTCGCTGGCGAGGGCAAGCTGGTCTTCACCGGCCTACTGTAACTTCACGCGTAAATCAGCTAAGTCACACTCCGACAACACGCTATGAACTCTGTGGTCTGCAGGGAAGGAGTTATCCTCAGTTATCCACGAGCAAACTTAACATAATATATCTTATACGACGTTAGCTGCAGCTCGCAACTGCCAAACGCGCGGCGGCGAATACCCGGATCCCGGCTGCCCAACCGCCAACAAAAAGGCCCGGCGCGTGGCCGGGCCCGTCTCAACTGGTGAACGATCAGCTCAGAGCCCGGCGGCTGTCAGCTCCGCCAGGCGGATCTCGGCCTCGGTGTTGGCCGCAGTCTTGGGGAATTCCGTGGTGACCCGGCGGTAGCTCGCGATGGCCTTGTCCCGCTCCCCGGCTGTAATCCAGGCCCGGGCGGCATCCAGCAGGTAGTCGGCTCGGAGGTAGTCGACTTGGGCAGTCGCCGAGGCCTTTCCGTAGGCGTCCGCCGCCTCCGCTGGCCGTTTGGCATTCTCAAGGGCCCGGCCCAGCAGGCCATGGGCTGGTGCGCGGAATTCGGCGTCCGGGTTCCCCTTCAGGAAGTCCTGCAGTCCCACCGCCGCCAGTTCGTGCTGTCCATTGACCAGCCGAACCTGATTCAGCGTGACCACCGCCTCCTGCGCCGCCCGGGTACCGCTATACGTCGTGCTGACCTTCTGGAGCTCGCTGGCAGCGAGCGCGAGGTTGCCCGATTCCGCCGCGTTCCTGGCCTGATCCAGCGCCCGGCCCGCAAACGCCTCTTTTCGCCGCCCGCTCAGGACGACAAAGCTGGCGATGAGAGCGACGGCGAGGACGGTTCCCCCGAGCGCGAGATAGCGATTCGTCGGCTGCGCGAGCCAGCTCGCTGCTGACGGGATCGCAGGCAGGACAGGTGCGGTGCGCGGAGGAGCTTCCACTGTAGTTGCCATCGTGTGTTCGTGTCGCCTCAGGATCAGACCGTCTGACGGGTGCCGCGGAGGTGCCCCCGAGACGATTCGAACGTCCGACCAACGGTTTAGGAAACCGCTGCTCTATCCAGCTGAGCTACGGGGGCCAAGC
>JANOFA010000334.1:0-1419 GCA_031413355.1 Gemmatimonadota bacterium
GGCGGGCGGATAGGCGGACGGGCGGATAGGCGGACGGGCGGACGGGCGGTTGATTCACCCCACTCTCACTTGCGGATACGGCAATGCGGTTGCGTTCCATCGGCGTCGTGGCGCTCGCGCTTCTTGCCGCGGGCTGCTCGGGGAAGACCGACCGCGACGGCGGCAACTTCGTCTCCATCTACGACAACAGCTTTTCCGCATCGGTCATCCGCGTGCCGGAGGGCGGGCTGGTGCGCTGGCTGCACGTCGGGCAGGTGGCCCACAATGTGGTCTCGGTGGACAGCTCCTGGTCCACCAGCGCCGGCGATCACGCCGACCTGAAAGCGGGGAGCGAATCGGAGCATCGCTTCCTCAAGGCCGGCGTCTACCGCTACTACTGCACCTATCACGGTACGGCCAGTGGCCAGGGGATGACCGGTGTGGTGGTGGTCGGGGATGCGGAATACCATCCCAGTCCACGCGGGGCGCTCCTTGCGGTGGCTGAGCCCACTGGCGTGACCCGCCATGTGCCACAGGAGTATCCCACGATCCAGGCGGCGGTGGACGCCGCGACCCCGGGCGATCTCGTCCTGGTCGACAAGGGCGTCTACCGCGAAGAGGTGACGGTCACGACCCCGTCGATCGTGATCCGCGGGGTGGATCGCAGCGAGACGATTGTCGACGGCGAATTCGTCCGAGGCAATGGCATTGCGATCTACGCCGACGCGGTGGCGGTCGAGAACATCACGGCCCGCAACGCCGTCCTCAACGGCTTCTTCTGGACCGGGATCACCGGTTTCCGTGGCCAATACCTCACCGCATACAACAACGGTGACTACGGCATCTACGCCTTCGACGCTACGGATGGCCTGCTGGAGGATTCCTACGCCTCTGGCTCTCCCGATTCCGGCTTCTATATCGGCGAGTGCTATCCCTGTCGCACAGTGATCCGCCGGGTAGTCGCGGAGCACAATGCGCTGGGCTATTCGGGCACCAACTCCGGCGGCGACATGTACGTCGTCAGCTCGATCTGGCGCAACAACCGGGTCGGGATCGTGCCGGCCTCGCTGGATATCGAGCTGGTCCCGCCGCAGCGGGAGGCGGTCTTCGCGGCTAATCTGATCACCGGAAACAGCAGCACCACGGCGCCGGCCGCCTTCCTGCCGTCGATCGCCTTTGGCAGCGGGTTTCTGGTGGGAGGCGGGGTGCGCGACGTGATCGAGCGGAATGTGATCGCCGATCATGCACTGGACGGCATCCTGATCACCAGCTTCCTCGACAAGAATTTCTGGCCGGCACAGGGTAACATCATCCGCAACAACCGGATCATTCGTTCCGGCCGGGCCGATCTGGCCCTTGGTGGACCATCGGCCACCGGGAACTGCTTCGAGGGGAATCATTTTGAAACCGCGGCCCCCGCCGGCCTCGAGCTGCTCCACC
>JANOFA010000335.1:0-2913 GCA_031413355.1 Gemmatimonadota bacterium
GGCCGGCTACGTCGCCCGCTGGCTCCAGGCGCGGCAGCGGACTCCCTACGGGCTGATCGTCTACGGTCTCGATGTGCTGCAGCTCGAGCTGCAAGTCCGAGCGTCCCGGCGGAAGCGCTTCGTGGCGCGCCAGATCCTCGGTGGGGCGGCCGGTACGGTGGCCATCAGTCAGTGGACGGCGGCGCGCTTCCGCGCTCTCGCGACGTCGCTCGGGCTGCAGGCGGTGGCGGAGCGAGTCCAGGTCGTCCCGTTAGGAGCGGATGCCGGACGGTTCCGGCCCGATATCGATGCGGGCGCCGCGCGGCAGCGCTTCGGGCTCGAGGGGTCCCCCTGGCTGCTGACCGTGTCCCGGCTGGTGCCGCACAAGGGCATCGACACCGTGATCGCCGCCCTGGCGCTGCTGCCCGACGTCGGCTACCTCGTGGCGGGCGACGGTCCCGACCGTCTCCGGCTGCAGCAGCTGGTGGAAGCGGCGGGGGTGGCGGATCGGGTGCGCTTTCTCGGTGGTGTTCCGGCGGAGGACCTTCCGGCGCTGTATCGCGCTGCGACAGTGTATGTCGGGTTGTCTCGTGAGGAGGCGGGGCAGGTCGAGGGATTCGGCCTCTCGCTGGTCGAAGCCCAGGCGTGCGGGGTTCCGGTGGTCGCTACGACCTGTGGCGGCATCGCCGACGCGGTGTCGGATAGCCAGACCGGACTGCTGATTCCGCCCAACGATCCGGTCGCCGCGGTCGCGGCCATCGGCGCGCTGCTCGCGGACGACTCGCGCCGGAGTGCCATGGGCCAGGCCGGTCGAGCGCGAGTGGAGCAGTATCTCAACTGGGGGAGAGTCGTGGCGGAGCTGGAGCAGTACGCGGGGGAATGGGGGGGTAGGTCGGGCCACCGTGCCCGACTCTAACGGGGAAAATTGAGGGTGGAACGGGACACGGGGAACGGAAACGGGGAACCGGGAACATCAGGCAGGCAAAGGAACGATCCGCCTGGCCAAAGGTTAACGGCCAACGGCCAACGGCCAACGGCTGATACCTGACGGCTGATAGCTGACTGCTGATAGCTGACGGCTGATAGCTGACGGCTGATAGCTGACGGCTGATAGCTGACTGCTGATAGCTGACGGCTGATAGCTGACGGCTACTTCCCCGCCAACCTCGCGCTGATCGCATAGGTCGGGCAGTTGCGCACGTAGGTGCCATCCAGTGGCGACCAGGAGTGCAGCGCCTGGCGCACCCTGGCCTTGCCCTCCTCGTCCATCTCGAACGCCCACGGCGCGTGCATCACGCAGGCCCCGCAGCCGACGCAGCGCTCCCGGTCTACCCGTACCTCGACCCGGCGCTGGGGAAAGACGCCGTGCCCCGCCGGATCGAAGGTGGCCTCGAGCTGGTCCAGCAGGTCGAGGGTGGCGCGGTGGCCCTCCTCGATCAGCTCGCGATTGTGGCCGAACCCGAACATCGATACATGCTCGACCCGGGGATGCAGCAGCACCAGCGGTGGCGCGGTCCACCGGCGCAACCGGCTCTCCATCATGGTCTGCATCACGATCTCGAGGCCGCGGATGTAGGTTGCCGCGAAGCCTTCGTCCTGCACGTTGTTCCGCAGCACGCTGGTCGAGCCGACGTCCACCGCGAGCACCGGTCCCTCGCTGCGGGCCGCCGCGACCTCCACCGGCAGATTCTCGACCACCGCGCCGTCCACATACCACCGGCCGTCGATCTCGCGCGGGGGGAACAGACCGGGAAGCGCGCACGAGGCGAAGACGGCGTCGGCCACCTGGACGTGGCGCAGGCCCGGCAGGCCCCACAGCACCTGCATCCCGGTGTTGAGCTCGACGGTGTTGATCACCAGCTGGCGGGGAAGGTCGGCAAAGGTACGGTCGCCGACGAGCGAATGGATCAGCGCATCCAGCGGTTCGGGGCGGTACACCGCGGGGGACCGCATCCGCTTGATCGCCATGTCGTAATGAGCGACCTGGAAGATGTCGCGCCGCTTGACCTGCAGGCCGCGCTCCCGCATCTCGTCGAGCGGCATGCCGCAGGCCCATGCCGCCGCGATCAGCGACCCCATGCTGCTGCCGACGATGAGGCCCGGCGTGAGGCCGCGCTCCTCCAGGGCCTGGAGCACACCGATGTGTGCCAGGCCTTTGACACCGCCGCCGCTGAGCACCAGCGTGAAGGGGGAGCGAAAACTCATCGCTTGTTGTAAGGCATGAGTGCCAATAACGTACTGCTTCCCGGAACAGATTGCGACGCGTGACCTACGACCTGCCCCTGCTCCGTGCCACCGAGTTCCCCTGGGCCGACTCCCGCATCTGGCTGGACCATGCGTCCATCGGCCCGTTGCCGGAGCGGACTCGCCGGGCCCTGGAAGAGACCATCGGCCGGAGGTGCCGTCCCTATGAGCTCACCTCCGCCGACCAGTTCGGCGGGCTGGCCCGGTCGCGCGCGGCCATCGCCGGCCTGATCGGCGCCGAGCCGGCCGAAATCGCCCTGGCGACCAACACCTCATTCGGGCTGGCGATCGCCGCGCGGGCCCTGCCGCTGGGGGCGGGCGACGTCGTGCTGGTGAGCGACAGGGAATTCCCCGCCAACGTCTATCCCTGGCGCCGGCTGGGCGACCGGGGCGTGCGCTGCGAGCTGGTGCCGGTCACGCCCGAGGGGTGGCCCGATGAGGCCAGGCTGATGGAACGGCTGCACGCCCCCGAGGTTCGGGCGCTCGCGGTTTCGCTGACCCAGTTCGCGTCTGGCTACACCGTCGACCTGGCGCAGCTCTCCGCGCTCACCCGCCAGCTGGGCAAGTGGCTTGTGGTCGACGCGATCCAGGGTGTCGGGCAGCTGCCGCTCGACCTTCGCGCCACGCCGGTGGATCTGCTCGCCTGATGGCAAATGCACGTCTTGGTACACACGAAACAAAAGTACGTGG
>JANOFA010000336.1:0-1497 GCA_031413355.1 Gemmatimonadota bacterium
CGCTGCGTAGCCGGCACATCGAAGTACTTGAGCGCCTTCACAAGCGATTGTGGTTTCCTGCTCCCCTCGCGCAGGCCCGCAAAGTAGGTCGCCATGCGTGCGACATAGGCGAACTGGCGCCGCTCGATTCCCGAGCGCCGCTTCCGTTCCGCCCGGACGCCGGCGGTACGGCTGAGGCGCAGGGTGTCCGCGACGGGTCCGGTGGTATCGTGGAGTCCGGCGAAGTCATTGGCCGCCGAGCGATAGCGGAGCAGGGCGTCGAGCAGATGCCCGTCCTGCTCCAGGGTGCGGGCCGTCTGCATATCCGCTTCGAACGGCGAGTCCACCGCGCTCTGGTCGACATCGGTCAGGCCGGTACGCATGGCCTGCAGTTCCATCCAGGAGAGTCCCTGCGCCAGCACCGGGGCTTCGGGCCAGGTGTGCGGACCGGGGTAGGCCACGATGCGATGGGGCCAGTGGAGCTGGTCGAGCACGCCATCGAGCCGCATCACCTCGTCGTAATTGAAATCGGTCCTTCCGGCTCCGCCGAAGAAGGCGAAAGGTGGCCCACTCGTTCCCACTGATGCGGGAGCGCGTGCGCCATTCGGCAGCCCGGCGCCGACACCGATCAGGCCGGCGACGTGGCCCGCCAGCTCGGTGGCGAATTCCCAGCCGGCGCGTGTGGTGCCGGAGAAGCCCACCAGGTAGAAGCGGCGTTCGTCGAGGGAGAAATCCTGTTGCGCATCGGCCAGCATGGCGTTGAGCGCATCGCGATTGGGGTCGACCGGTTCGTCGCTCCGGCTGTTGTAGGAGCTCAGCACGATGTAGCCGAGCCGCTCCGCACTCTCTCGCACCAGCGTCAGCGGAATCAGGGCTCGGCCCCGCGGATCCATCAGCAGCAGCAGTGGCCAGCGTCGTGCGGGGGTATAGCGGGAGGGAAGGTAGACGGCGTACCGCTGGTGCCGGTCGCTGCGGCTTTCGACCAGCCGGACGACTTCACCCCGCGGGTACCGTGCGATGGTCGCGCTGGGGGTGGGTATCGCGTCCGCCTGCGCCAGCAGATGCGCGGGCCACACGGCGGCGACGGCCATGCATCCGGCGAGTCGCGCCATCAGGCGGGTGCTCACCCGAACCTAGGCCTTGAACCAGAGCCGCACCGCCGCCAGCCCCAGCAGCACGGCAAAGCCGCGGCGGAGCCCGGGGCCGGAGATCTCCTGCGCGAGCGCTCCGCCGGCCCAGGCTCCGAAGAGCAGGCCCAGCGCAATCCACAGCGAGGCGTGGATGTCGAGCTGGCCGGCCTTGTAGTACTGCCACGCGCCTAACACTCCTACAGGCAGCAGCAGGGCGCCGAGCGAGGTGCCGGTCGCGGTATGCTGGGACATTTTGGCGACGAGGATCAGCGCGGGGACGATCAGGTTGCCGCCGCCGACGCCAATCAATCCGGAGAGCACACCAGCGGTGAGGCCGATAGCCAGAAACTGCAGTGGCATGAACGGTTCCGGGGAAAAGGGAGCGCGC
>JANOFA010000337.1:0-1376 GCA_031413355.1 Gemmatimonadota bacterium
GGGCGTGATCATCACGGGCAGCGTTTCCACCAGCGCCCGAATCATCTCGAACGAGGCGCTCCCTGAGCCGAGGATGATCGAGGCGCGGAACTCGATCGTCGGCACCCCCGACTCACTGAGGATCCGGCCGACCTCCTGCCGGCTGTCGAGATGGGACGAGAGTTCCTTGCCGCCGCCGAGTCCGCCGAGGTAGATGATGCGGCGGACTCCTGCCGCTCGGGCCGCACTGCCGAAGTGCTGCGCGCCACGCCGGTCGGCTGCCTCGAACGCCTCTCCCGCGTCCATCGAGTGCACCAGGTAGAACGCCGTCTCGACGCCTGCGAGCGCGGTGGCCAGGCTCGCCGGGTCCTGCACATCCCCGGCGACAACCTCGGTGGTTGGCCCCACCCGCGGCCGCAGGTACTCCGGCCGACGGGCCAGGCAGCGCACAGTTCGGCCGTCGGCCTCAAGCGCGGTGAGCAGCCGGCCGCCGACGTAGCCGGTTGCGCCGGTGAGGAGAATACTGCCGCCGCTCATTCCGGCCCCGCGAGTGCGCTCAGCGCCTGCCGCAGCTCAGCGAGCTCGGTGACGATTTCACCGTCCACCGCCTCGATGTGCTCGCGAAACGACTCGGCCGCCGCACCACCAAAGATGAGTGGAAGTTCCGCCGGCAGCGCCCGGCGCAGGGCGACGATCTGGGCGCCGATGGCGGAGTCGTCGGCGGGATGGATCAGGCTGAGCGCCACGGCGCGGGCACCGGTGCGAAGTGCCGCCGCGGCGATGTCGGCCGGCGGCAGGTCCACCCCCAGGTAGATCACCCGCCACCCCTCAGTGGCCGCCGCCGCCGCCACCAGCAACGCGCCGCCCTCATGCAGCTGGTTCGGCAGCGTCGCCACCACCAGCGCAGGGGCGCGGCTCCCCGCCTCGGCGGTCTCCCGTACCCACCCCAGCACCTGGCGGAACACCGCGGTGGCCAGGTGCTCATGCGCGATCCCCATCTCTCCCGCTCGCCACCGCTCCCCGATCTCGATCAGGACCGGTCCCGCCACTCCTTCAAGGAAATGGGTGGTGCCGAGCGCCACCACTGCCCGCTCCAGCTGCCGACGGAGCACCACGCCGTCGAGGATCTGGATGGCCTGCAGCGCCTCTTCCCGCCACCGTTCCGCACCGGCGTCCGCCCCCCCGCTGCGCAACCCGTTCCCGTTGTGCGCTGCCCGCTCCTCCTCCACCCGCCGGGCAAGATCACTATAAGGAAGCCGGGCCAGCTGACTGATCGCTCCCCCCTGGCTCGTCAGGGTCCGCAGCAGGATCAGCCGCTCGATGTCCGCGTCGGAGTACAGCCGCTGCCCCCCCTCGGTCCGGGTCGGGGTCACCACGCCGTAGCGCCGCTCCCAGGC
>JANOFA010000338.1:0-5255 GCA_031413355.1 Gemmatimonadota bacterium
ACCGCGCTGGCCATGCGGCGAGCGGTCGCCACTCTCGTCTCCGGGCGCGGGTTCCGTGAGCGGGCCCTGGCCGCCGGCGCCACGCGATGGAACATCCTGATTGACGGTCTGCCGCTGCCGGAATGCGGATTTAAGCACGAGGCGCTCGTCGACGGTGATGCGCAGTGCTATTCGATCGCAGCGGCGGGGATCGTCGCCAAGGAAGTGCGGGATCGCCTGATGCGCGCTCTCGCGGTGAGATACCCATCGTACTCGTGGGAACGCAACGCCGGGTACGGGACCGTCGCGCATGCCGCTGCCCTCACGCAGTTCGGTGCGACGCCGCATCATCGCCGGAGCTTCGCTCCGGTGGCCGCGGTCGCCCGCACGCCCTGACTCCGTACTCCGTACTCCCTACTCCCTACTCCCCATGCCCCCTCGCCTCGCTCTCCTGCTCGCCCTGGTCACCTCGCCGCTGAGCGCGCAGTCGAACGCCGAGCGGATGGCTAACGATCGTTACAGCCGGTCGCATGATTACGACCTGATCCATCAGCGGATCGTCCTCAGTCGGTTCGACTGGGACAGCACCAGCCTGCGGGGGCAGGTCACCGTGACGCTCCGGGCGCTCCGGCCCGCCTTTGATTCGGTCGTGCTGGATGCGGGGGCCCTGCTTGAAATCGCATCGGTGCGCGCCGTCGCGGCGAATCGGCGAAATCGGGTCGCGCTCGCCTTCTCTCATGTGCGGGATACGCTGGTGGTCCGCCTGCCGCGCCCCGTGGCGCTGGGCGATACCGTGCGGTTCACGATCGACTACGCCGGGAAGATCGAGAACGGTCGCGGGCTCACGTTCATCGAGGCGGATTCCCTGTCACCCCGCCGGCCGCGCCAGCTGTGGAGTCAGGGGCAGGGCGACAACAATCACCTCTGGTTTCCGACCTATGATTTTCCCAACGACCGGATGACCTGGGAGGTCGAGGCCACGGTGCCTGGCGGATTCACGGCGGTCTCCAACGGGCGACTCGCCCTCGACCGGGTGAATCGTGATGGCACCCGCACCATGCTCTGGCGGCAGGAGAAGCCGGCCGTCAGCTACCTGGTTTCGCTGATCGTCGCGCCGCTGGTGAAGCTGACGGATCGCTGGAAGGGTGTCCCGGTCGACTACTACGTCTACGCCCAGGACAGCGCGCTGGCCCGGCCGCTGTTCGGGGTGACCCCGGACATGATCGATGTGTTCAGCCGGCTCACCGGCGTGCCGTATCCGTGGGCCCAGTACGCCCAGACGACCGTCGCCGACTTCTTTGGTGGCATGGAGAACGTCAGTGCCACGACGCTGGTCGACTGGCTGCCGGACGCGAAGGCCTACGCCGACCGTCCCTGGTTCCACCACATCCTCATTCCGCATGAACTCGCCCACCAGTGGTTCGGTGATTACGTCACCACCGCGAATTGGGCCCACATCTGGCTCAATGAGGGCTTTGCCGAGTTCATGCCGGGGCAGTACTGGGCCGCGAAGGGGGGACGGCACGTCGAAGAGGACTACTATCTCGACGAGTATGACGCATTTCTCCAGATCGATGCCCGCCGCCGGATGCCGGTGGCTGCGCTGAACTCGGTGAACATCTACCCGCGTGGCGCCCTCATCCTGCGCATGCTCAAGCAGTATCTCGGGAACGATCGCTTCTGGGCCGGGGTCCATCGCTACCTCACTGATCATGCGCTCGGTGTGGCGACGACGGATGATCTGCGGCAGGCCTTTCTTGCGGCGACCGGCGAGAATCTCGACTGGTTCTGGGACCAGTGGGTGTACCAGGCCGGCTTTCCCGACTTCGTCGTCACTGCGGCATGGGATTCCTCCCTCTCGCTCGTGACGCTCGACGTGCGCCAGACGCAGGTCGACACACTCCCCGCCGACAGCGCCGGGCTCCGGTTCACCGTGCCAGCGGTCTTTCGGATGCCGCTCACGGTGCGGATCGGCACGGCTGACGGCGACGTGACCAGTCGGGTCGACCTCACCGAGCGCGAACAGGTGATTCACATCGCGGGCGTCCGCACCGCCCCGACGATGGTGGTGTTCGATGAGGACAACACGATGCTCAAGACCCTGGTCTTCGACCAGCCGACCAGCTGGCTCGCCACCCAGCTCCAGCACGACCCGACGCTGTGGAACCGCTGGTGGATCATCGGCCAGCTGGCCCAACGGAAGACCGATGCTGCCGCCCGTGCGGCATTGGTCGCGGCGGCGCTCGATGCCGACTACTTCCGGACCCGGCAACAGGCGATCCAGGCGCTGGAGGGGTTTTCGGGGGTAGCCGTCCGGGATGCGCTGCTCGCGGCGATGGCGGACACCTCCGCCGCGGTACGCGCAAGCGCGGCCGAAGGGCTGGGCGCCTATGCGGAGCCGGCGGTCATCGAACTCGTACGAAAGGCGTGGCGTGACGAGTCGAGCTATGCGGTGCGGGCGGCGGCACTGGGGAGTCTGCTGCAGCTCGAGCCGGCGAGTGCGCCGGCGTACCTCGCAGCCGGGCTCCAGACCTGGTCGTACCGCGATGCGATCGTGGACGCGGCCCTGCGGGGTATCGCCCAGCGGGGCGACACCACAACGCTCGACCTCCTGAGCAATGCGGTTGAGACCACGGCGAATGCCGGATTCGTGCTGGCGGGACTCGCGGCGCGGGGCAATGCCCGCGCCCTGGCCCTCCTGGGCGATCACCTGGCCTCGCCGCGTATCGCTGTGCGGCGGCGGGTCCTGCGGGCGATCCAGTCCGTCCTGCCGCCCGCGCTGGCGCGTGAACAGCTGACGGCCGCACTACCACGGGCACCGAATGATGCCGCACGTGCCGAGCTTCGGGCCGCGCTCGAGCGACTACGGCAGTAGCCACCCCGCGACTTCCTTGACGGCCTCGGCCGCCTGGGCCGGGTCCGACAGATGTTGCACCCTCACGATCGGCACCTGCTCGGCCAGGCGCTGCAGGGCGCCCGCGTTCGTCCGGGTACTCTCGTCCGGCTCGCCCACCTGATTGAGGATGACGCCTAACACGGCGATCTTCTCCGCCTGGAGTATCCGCAGGGCCATCAGCGTATGGCTGATGGTTCCGAGCCGGTCGTCCGCGACCAGCAGCACGCGGGCCTCGAGACTGTGAGCCAGATCGAGGTGGTTGTCGCTCCAGGTGAGCGGCGAGAGCAGACCACCGGCGCCTTCGACCAGCAGCAGCGTCTCCGCCGTCGCCATGCTGCGCAGCCGGGCGATCAGCTCATCATAGTCCACCGTGATGCCGGCCTGTTCCGCCGCGATGGCGGGGGCGACCTGCCCCGGGAGCCGCACCAGCGCACGCCGTGGGCCGGCCTGTCCCGTGGCCTCCGCCAGCTGAATGCCGTCCTCGAACGGACTGGGTGGCTCCACGCAGCCGGTTTCGATCGGCTTGACCGCGGTCACCTGCTGCCCCGCGGCCAGCAGCGCTCGGGCCACGGCGCAGGTGATCCATGTCTTCCCCACCCCCGTTCCGGTGCCCACCACGAGCGTAATGGGAGGATGGCTCGGCGTGGCCGATTCCGGTGGTGGCGCCGGCTGCGGTCGGCTCTTGCGGGTACTCGGGGTACGCCGTGCGGGGCGCGGTGCGGTCATGGGCAGCACTCCCGGAGGCCATCGGCGATGGCGTCGATGAGGAGGGTGAGCTCGCGAGCCGTGATAGTGAGTGGCGGCATCAATACGATCGTGTCACCCAGTGGCCTGAGGAAGACACCCCGCCGCCGCGCGGCGCGGCAGACCAGCATCGCACGGCGTTCGGCCGCGGGGAAGGGCCGCTTTGTCGCCCGGTCCGCGACCAGCTCGATGCCCGCTGCCAGACCGAACTGCCGGATGTCGCCAACGGCCGCGAATTCCCGCAGCCGTTCCAGCTCCTGACTCAGGCGAGCGATCGTCGGCTGCAGCCGGGCGAGGATATCGTCTCGCTCGAAGATGTCGAGCGTCGCCAGCGCCGCCGCGGCGGCCAGCGGATTGCCGGTATAGGTGTGGCCGTGAAAAAAGGTGCGCCCCTCGGCTGGCGGTCCCAGGAAGGCGTCGAACAGCCGCTCCGTCGTGAGTGTCGCCGCCATCGGCAAGTACCCCCCGGTCAGTCCCTTCGCCATGCAGAGCAGATCAGGACTTACGCCTTCGCGCCCACAGGCGAACAGCGCCCCCGATCGACCGAACCCCGTCGCGACTTCGTCCAGAATCAGCAGCGCGCCGGTCTCATCCGCCACCGCGCGGGCGCGCCGTAGAAACCCTTCCGGCTGGATCACCATTCCCGCCGCGCCGAGCACGCCACTCTCGACCACGATCGCTGCGAGCCGGCCACCGAGGCCGCGGGCGATGGCCTCGAAATCATCGATGCAGCGAAGGCCGCAACTCGAGCGCTCCAGTCCGAGCGGACACCGATAGCAGTACGGTGCTGGTGCCTTCTCCGTCCGGAAGAGGAGAGGCTGATAGCGCTGGTGGAACAGGTCGATCCCGCCGAGCGAGACCGAACCGACGGTGTCGCCATGATAGGCCAGGTCGAGCGTCAGGAACAGCTGCCGTTCGCGCCCGACCCCGCCCGGCTGCTGCTGCCAGAACTGGAGCGCCATCTTGAGCGCGACTTCGACTGCTGTGGACCCGTCATCCGAAAAGAAAACCCGGGTGAGTCCCGGCGGAGCGAGCTCAACCAGTTTGCGGGCCAGCCGGATGGCGGGGACGTTGCTGTGTCCCAGCAGGGTGCTGTGCGCGATCCGCTCCAGCTGGTCCCGGATCGCGGCATCGATCTCGGCGCGGCGGTGCCCGAACAGATTGCACCACAGCGAACCGACACCATCGAGGTAGTGTCTCCCCTCCGTATCGATGAGGTAATGCCCCTCGCCCGCGGCGATCAGGAGCGGCTCCTCGTCGCGATAGACGCTGTGCGGCGTGAACGGATGCCAGAGGTGGGCGTCGTCCCAGGCGCGCAGCTGGTCGGTCGACGGCGATGCCTCGGCGCCGGCGTGTAGGGGCCGCATGTATGCGACCCCTACAGCGCCGGCACCAGTTCGGCGACCCGGAAGCCGAGATCTTCGATCATTCGGATATCGGCCTCGGGTCCCTGGCCCGGCGTGGTGAGATACCCGTTGCAGAAGAGCGAGTTCGCCGGATAGAGGGCGAGGGGCTGCAGATGCCGCAGGTTCACCTCGCGCCCGCCGGCAACGCGAATGTCACGGGTGGGATTCACGAAGCGGAACATGGCCAGCGCCCGGAGGCAATCCTGCGGGGTGAGGCGCGGTCGGTCACC
>JANOFA010000339.1:0-3305 GCA_031413355.1 Gemmatimonadota bacterium
GCACTCACCAGCACAAGCAGATCAGTATGATGAAGGTGGCCTCGGGCGATGGCCTCATATGCGTGTGCCACTGTGATAGCCGCGAAGAGAACGCCCGTGGCAATCAGGTAGGGTTTCATCAAAGGACCGTGGGGTGATGTGTGTAGCTGCCACGTAACCTGGTATCCGGTTGCAAGGAACCCGTCCCAGCCCAATCCGGAACCCTGCCTGAGGCCAAGATCCGCCAATCCCCGCCCCGGTCAAGGGAGAGCCCCGTCACCACCGTGGAGACGTGGTAGGGGGGTGGTGTGCTAACTGCTAAACCGGTACAGCATCTCGTCTGCATGCGCTAGTTAGCGCGCGTGGACCGGCTTTACGCGCCAGGGACCAAGCGCGCCTGTACCCACCCGATCAGATCGTCCTTCGTCCCCGAGCCCGCCGCCGTGGCCCGGATGGCTTGCTCACCGACCTCGACGGCGGCCGATAGCTCGAAGCCATTCAGCCAGAGGAAGGTTTCCATGGCGGCGTTGCCAACGCGCTTGTAGCCGTCGGTGAACGGGTGATTCTGGATCGGCGCAAAGCCGAGGATGCCGGCTTTCGTTGCAAGGGAGGGATATAAGTCTGCCCCGCCGAATGTTTGACGGGGCAGGGCAAAGGCCGATTCAAGTCCGGGAAGGCGAGCTAGCGTTGCTGGTCCCCCGGAGAGTGCCATGAGCCGGCCGTGCAACTCCAGCACATCACCGAGCGTGAGGTACCGCACTAGGCGAGGCGGCGATACAGCTCGGTGTTCTTCTCGAGGACCCGCTTGGCGGCGGCGTCAAAATCGCCGGATTGGGCAACGAGATCACGAACGGCAGCCGCGGCCAAGTCCTCCGGGCGCCCCTGAAGCCGCTGCGCGGCCTCGGCGAGGGCCTGGCTCTGTGGATCGGAGAGAGCGAGGGAGATCTTCATGGCCATATGATACTGCGCAGGCTCAGCGTGGTGCAACAACATGTAGCGCGCTGACGGCCGCAAATCAGCTGCGAGCGCGTGGGCGGCGCAGCCGCATCCACGGCGCGCTCGTCCGCTGGATTGGCCGGTTAGCGTGCCCTCAACTCGCGCGCCGGAGCGGCTGCAAGTGCGCGATCTCGGCCGCGTCCGCGGAGCGGAGAGCATGCCACAAATCCCAGTCCTGCTGCAAGCCCAGCCAGAAATCCGCGCTCATGCCCAGCACCCGCGCGAGACGGAGGGCGGTATCCGGGGTCACGGCCCGCTTGGCGTTGATGACCTCGTTCAGCCGGGGAAAGGAGACCCCGAGCCGCGCCGCAAAGGCGGACTGCGTGATGCCGAGGGGGACGAGGAACTCCTCCCGCAGCATCTCGCCCGGATGCGTCGGCGGCAAGTGCGTCGGCAGCCGGCGCCGGACCAGCGCCCCGGCGCGCCCCCGCTTAGTGGTAGTCGGTGACTTCGACTTCGTCGGCATAGCCGTCCTCCCACCGGAAGCACACCCGGTATTGGTCATTGATGCGAATGCTGTGTTGCCCGGCCCGGTCCCCTTTGAGGCGTTCCAACCGATTGCCTGGCGGGATGCTCAGCTCCTGGAGGTCGCGTACCCGGTTGAGCTGGGTCAGTTTCCGCCGGACGACCGGCCAGATCTCGGCCGGGCAGGCTTGGCGCGCCCGCCGACTGCTCACGCCGTTGAAGAGGTCCTCGGTCGCGGCGTCGGCAAAGGAGCGTATCACGGGGTCTATTATAACGGGGAGCGTGGCAACGCGCCAGATGGTCCAGTCGCGCAAAGCTGGTATTCGCTGGCACGGAATCCGTCGCAGCCCACTCCGGAACCCTGCATGCGGCCAGGATCCGCCCAGCCCCACGCCGGTCAAGGGATCGCCACGTCAGCACCGCGGAGATCTTGTTAGGGGTGGTGTGCTCACTGCTAAACCGGAACAGCATCACATCGCCGTCCTGCACCACGTACTCCTTCCCTCCGGCGCGGGCGATGCCCTGTTCCCGCGCAGGCTTCCACCCGCCCACCCGCCAGTACGGCAATCTGGTCGGGACTTGTCCGCGGGGTCCCTCCGGGCGCTCGGTTCGGGCGGGCGGGGACGCCCGCCCCTACCCGCGCACGCGCTCTCCGGGATTGCTGCTCCCTGTGCACTTGTGCAGAGTTCGGGCGGGCGGGGACGCCCGCCCCTACCCGCGTACGCGCTCGCCGGGATTGCCGCTCCCGGTGCACTTGTGCAGAGTTCGGGCGGGCGGGGACGCCCGCCCCTACCCAAGCACGCCTTCCGACATCCGCAACGCCACCCGCGACAGTGACAGTGCGCGCTCCGGCATCCACCGAGCGACGCCCGAGTCCCGCAGGACGACTCGCGAGAATGCATGGGGATCCTGCGGGAGCTGCGGCGCGACTCGGGTCCGCGACCGGATGGCTTGTGCGGTCGCAGGCGTGACCAGCGGCTGTGCGGGCGTGGATTGGGTCGTCTGCAAGGTGAGCAGCGCCGCGGTCCGCGCGTCCGCCGTCAGCTACAGCGTGTGCTGCGGGGTCCTCGGATCGTCGGGCGGCTCACGCAGCGGGTCTTGCGATGTTGCGGGAGGGAGTCGCGGGTGCGACGGGGCAGGGTGCGTCTTTGCGGACGGGTTCGCTGTCGTTGACGGAGCCCGGTCCGACTTCGGCGGAGCGTACTGCGGCCAGGGCGGAGCGCCTTGCGTCGCCCGCAGCGAGAGTCGCGTCCGGTACCGCGAGAGCCGATTGGGCGGAGGAGAGTCGTGATTGAGGGGAGGAGCATCGCGCGGTTCGGGCGGAGACTCGTGTTTGTCGAAGAGAGGGAGTCGATTGGCCGCGGGTGGGTCGTGATTACGGGAAAGGCCTCGTGTTGCCCGCAGCGAGACTCCTGTTCCTGGCACCGC
This sequence comes from Gemmatimonadota bacterium, assembly GCA_031413355.1. GTDB lineage: Bacteria > Gemmatimonadota > Gemmatimonadetes > Gemmatimonadales > GWC2-71-9 > JADJOM01. The sequence continues at coordinate 2,869 of JANOFA010000339.1, forward strand.
AGGAGCCGATTGGTCGCGGGAGAGTCGTGACTGGCTGGAGTATGGCACTGTCTCGCTCGTCGAGAGAGGCGCACTCGGAACCGAGGGAGGCGACATGGTGCGACGGCATCGGGAATCACGGGAAGTGTATGGCGCGGCGGCCGCCGAGGCTCTCGATGAGGGATCCGAGGGAGGAGACCGAGTGGGGGAGGGTCGTGACGGCGCCCCGCGCGTCAGGCAAACGCGAAGGGGGAGCGCCCCTCAGACCAGGAAGAGTGCCCGCTCGACAATATCCCGCCTGTCGGCTCGCAGAAACGCAAGGGATCCCGCTAAGGAAGGTCTGCACAAGTGCGGGAGTCGGGTCGGGGCTCGTCCGCGGGGTCCTTCCGGGCGCTCGGTTCGGGCGGGCGGGGACGCCCGCCCCTACCCGCGCACGCGCCCTTCAGGACCCCCGCGAC